>DBFJSK010000211.1:0-15206 GCA_048403675.1 Tannerellaceae bacterium
GTCGTGTGCAGGCGAAAAAAAAGAAGACAATACGGAGAATACGGAGGCCGGAAAAGTAAAGGTTAAAGTAGAATCGGTCACCGCCCAGGGCGTGGAGCAACTGAGCGAATTCACCGCCACGGTGGAAGCAAACATCAGCAACCGTATCTCGCCGCAAACCCCTTTCCGGATCGAAAAACTCTACGCCGAAGTAGGCGACGAAGTAAAGGAAGGCCAACTCTTGGTAAAAATGGATGCCACCAACCTGAAGCAAACCAAGGTACAACTGGACAACCAGGAGATCGAATTCAAACGAATCGACGAACTATATAAGGTAGGAGGCGCTTCGAAATCGGCCTGGGACGCCCAGAAAACCAACCTCGAAGTAGCCCGCGAAACCTATAAGAACCTACAGGAAAACACCCAGTTGGTCAGCCCCGTAACCGGCATTGTAACCGCTCGCAACTATGATTCGGGCGATATGTATACCGCCGCCGAACCGATTTATGTAGTCGAACAGATCCGGCCCGTGAAACTGAAAGTAAACGTATCCGAAAGCCTGTTCACCAAACTGAAAAAAGGCAACGAAGTCGATGTCAAGCTCGACGTATACGGCGACGAGATCTTTAAAGGCCGGATCAGCCTGATCTATCCGACGATCGATCCGGCCACCCGCACGTTTCCGGTAGAAATCAAAATTGCCAATGCCGACGGACGCGTACGGCCCGGTATGTTCGCCCGTGTAACGATGAATTTCGGCACCTCTCAGCACGTCGTAGCCCCCGACCGGGCAATCGTGAAACAATCCGGAGCCGGCGACCGCTACATTTATGTATACAAGAACGGCCGGGTTTCCTACCAAAAAGTAGAACTGGGACGCCGGATGGATAATAAATATGAAATCATTTCGGGTGTAGACGACGGCGACCAGGTGGTAATCACCGGCCAGAGCCGCCTCACCGACGGAATGGAAGTAGAAATAGAAAAGTAAGACAAGACAACCTATGAGTTTATATGGAACAGCGGTAAAAAAGCCGGTTACGACCGCCCTGGTATTTGTGGCCATCGTTATTCTCGGCCTTTTTTCCTTAACCCGGTTATCGGTCGACCTGTTGCCAGAGATCGAAACCAACACCATCATGGTGATGACGGCCTATCCGGGCGCAAGCGCCTCCGATATTGAAATGAACGTCACCAAGCCTTTGGAGAATGTACTGAACAGCGTGAGCGATTTGAAACATATCACCTCGCAATCGCGCGAGAATATCTCGATCGTCACCCTCGAATTCAATTACGGAACCGACATCGACGTAGCGACCAACGACGTACGCGACAAGCTCGACATCGTCGAATCCGACCTGCCCGACGATGTGGAAAACCCGATTATTTTCAAATTCGGAACCGAAGACATTCCGATCCTGATTCTTTCGGTAACGGCCGGCGAGAGCACCAACGCCCTCAATAAAATCCTCGACGACAAGGTATCCAACCCTCTTGCCCGCATCAGCGGCGTGGGCGCCGTCTCGATCTCGGGCGCCCCCATCCGCGAATTGCAGGTATATTGCGATCCGTACAAATTGGAAGCCTACGGCATCACGATCGAAACCATTTCTTCCATCATCGCCCAGGAAAACAGGAATACCCCGGGGGGTAGTATCGACATCGGTTCGAACACCTATTCGCTGAGGGTACAGGGTGAATTTACCGACGCCCGGCAGATGCTCGACCTGGTGATCGGCACCAAAGACGGGAAAAACGTATACCTCCGCGATGTAGCCCGGGTGGAAGACAGTATTGAAGAACGGGCGCAGGAAACGTACAACAACGGCGAAAAAGGCGGTATGGTGGTCATCCAGAAACAATCGGGAGCCAACTCGGTGAACATCGCCCGCAAGGTACACCAGAAACTACCCGAAATTCAAGCCAGCCTTCCTTCGGACGTGAAGCTCGACGTTATCATGGATACCTCGACCAACATCCTCAACACGATCGACAGTTTGAAAGAAACGATCATCATCACCTTCGTGATCGTCATGCTGGTGGTATTCATCTTCCTCGGCCGCTGGCGTGCCACCTTCATCATCATCCTGACCATTCCGATTTCGCTAATCGCCTCGTTCGCTTATTTGCTGGCCTCGGGGAATACGCTGAATATCATCTCGCTCAGTTCGCTTTCCATCGCTATCGGGATGGTGGTGGACGATGCGATCGTGGTGCTGGAAAACGTAACGACCCATATCGAGCGCGGCAGCCAGCCCAAGCAAGCCGCCGTACACGCCACCAACGAAGTGGCGATTTCGGTTATCGCCTCCACCCTGACCATGTTGGCCGTATTCCTGCCCCTGACGATGGTAACGGGAATGGCCGGTATCCTGTTCAAACAGTTGGGCTGGATCGTCAGCATCATCATGATCGTTTCCACGGTAGGCGCCCTGACGCTCACACCGATGCTCTGCTCGCAATTACTGCGCCTGAACCCCAATAAAGGAAAACTCTATACCCTCTTTTTCACCCCGATCGAAAAAGGGTTGAACGCCCTCGACAGAGGCTACGCCCGTTTTCTCGACTGGGCCGTACGCCACCGCAAAACCGTAGTGTTCGGAGCCTTTTTGATTTTTGCAGGCAGTATGCTGCTCGTTCCGACGGTGAAAACCGAGTTCTTCCCCACCCAGGACAATGCCCGTATCGGTATCACCATCGAATTGCCTATCGGCACCCGGCAAGACATTTCGCGGGAACTCGCCTTGCAAATCGACAAGGAATTTCGCGAAAAATACCCCGAAATCCTGATCTCCAACTTCACCGAAGGACAAGCCGATACCGACAACACCTTCGCCCAGTTGAGCAATAACGGCACACACATCATCGAATTCAACATCAACCTGAAAAGCGTCGGCGACCGTGAGCGGGGCCTGACGGAAATCTGCGAGCTGATGCGGCAAGACCTAGCCCAATACAGCGAAATCAAAAAATTCGAAGTATTGGCCGGCGGCCAGGAAGGCTCGATGGGAGGACAAAACGCGGTGAGCATCGAAATCTACGGATTCGATTTCAGCCAGACCGACGCCGTAGCCGCCGAAATCGCCCGGCGCATGGAAAAAGTGAAAGGATGCTCGCAGGTAAACATCAGCCGGGAAGACTATATACCCGAATACCAAATTGATTTCGACCGGGAAAAACTAGCTATCAATGGCCTGAACGTCACCACGGCTTCCCTTTACCTCCGGAACCGCATCAACGGCTCCACCGCTTCGAAATACCGCGAAGACGGCGACGAGTACGACATCAAAGTACGGTACGGACCGGAATTCCGCCAATCGGTAGAAGACTTGGAGAACATCATTATTTATAACAACGAAGGCAAAGGCATCCGCATCCGCGACCTGGGCGTCGTAGTGGAACGCATGACGCCCCCCACCATCGAACGCAAAGACCGCGAACGCGTGATTACCGTATCGGCCCTGGTCGGGCCCGGCGCCGCCCTGAGCGACATTGTTGCGGCCGCCCGCTCGGAATTAAAACAAATGGATATTCCCTCCGACGTAAGCTGGCAGTTGGGAGGCAGTTTCGAAGACCAGCAAGACACCTTTACCGACCTGGCCATCCTGATGGGACTAATTATCATCCTGGTATTCATCGTGATGGCGGCCCAGTTCGAATCGTTGACCGACCCGTTCGTCATCATGTTCTCGATACCGTTCGCCTTTACGGGAATCATCCTCGGGCTCTCGCTCACCCAAACGCCCCTCGGGGTGATGGCCTTTATCGGCGTGATTATGTTGATGGGTATCGTGGTGAAAAACGGTATCGTGCTGATAGACTATACCATCCTTTGCCGGGAAAGAGGAATGAGTATCATCACGGCCGTAGTCACGGCAGGCAAATCGCGTCTGCGCCCGGTATTGATGACCACCCTTACCACCGTGTTAGGCATGATCCCGCTGGCCATCGGCACCGGCGAAGGTTCGGAAATGTGGCGTTCGATGGGTATGACGGTAGCCTGGGGACTAGCGGTATCGACCCTAATCACCCTCATTATCGTACCCGTCGTTTATTGCGTATTTGCCGGAAACGGCGTACGGCGACGTCACCGGAAAATGGCCCGATTATACGGCCGGAAATAAAATCAAATGCAGAAAATCAGATGAAAGCAGTATTTATATCATTCAATCAGGCTTATTATGAAATCATCGTAAGCCTGATGGACCGGAACAATCTCCGGGGATTCACCTATTGGGATATTGTACAAGGGCGGGGCAGCCATACCGGCGAACCCCACTACGGCAACCACGCGTGGCCGACCTTGAATTCGGCCATTCTCACAATGGTAGACGACGAAAAAGTAGACCATTTTCTCGAATTATTGCACAACCTCGACCAGCAGACCGAAGCGCAAGGATTACGGGCATTTGTGTGGAATATCGAAAAAACGATCTGAGCGGGCCGCGCGGCCGCCGACTTTATAGCAGGTAGATGTGGGGGGGATAAAGCCCCTCCCATCAAACACGTGAAGCAACCAGTTGCGGCAGACACTACAAGCAAGTCGCAGCAAGCCCCACGCAACAAACCGTATCCTGCCCAACGCAGCAAAAAGAACGTATAATCTAGAAAATAACCATGAATCAATCTGTTTTATTCACCCCCGGCAAAATCGGCCCACTCACCCTGCGCAACCGAACCATCCGGGCGGCCGCTTACGAGGGAATGTGTCCGGGAAACGCCCCCTCCGACCAATTATATGCCTACCACCGAGCCGTAGCAGCCGGCGGAATCGGCATGACGAACATAGCCTATGCTGCTGTAACGCAAAGCGGGTTATCGTTCGAACGCCAACTGTGGTTGCGCCCGGAAATCATACCGGGATTGAAACGGATTACCGACGCCATTCACAGCGAAGGCGCCGCCACCTCGATTCAGATCGGCCATTGCGGCAACATGTCGCATAAACGCATTTGCGGTTGCACTCCCATTTCGGCCTCCAGCGGATTCAACCTTTATTCGCCCACGATCGTACGCGGCATGCGCCCGTCGGAAATCCGGTCGATGGCCCGAGCCTACGGAGAAGCCGTGAAGCTAGCCCGCGAAGCCGGGATGGACGCGGTGGAAATCCACGCCGGCCACGGTTATTTAATCAGTCAGTTCCTTTCGCCTTATACCAACCACCGGAAAGACGAATACGGAGGCAGCCTGTCCAACCGGATGCAATTTATGAAAATGTGTCTGGACGAAGTCATGAAAGCAGCCGGTCGCGACATGGCCGTGGTGGTAAAAACCAATATGCGCGACGGATTCAAAGGAGGAATGGAAATCGACGAATGCCTGGAAGTGGCCCGCACGCTTCAAAACGAATGCGGGGCGCATGCCCTCGTCCTGAGCGGCGGATTCGTCAGCCGGGCGCCGATGTATGTGATGCGGGGCGCCATGCCGATCCGGTGCATGACGCATTATATGCCCTTCGGTTACCTGCCGCTGGGCGTTCGGATGGTAGGCCGCTATATGATCCCGACCGAACCTTTCCAGGAAGCCTATTTTCTGGAAGACGCCCTGCAATTCCGCGAAGCCCTCACGCTGCCCCTCGTTTACGTAGGCGGCCTCGTACGCCGCCGGAAAATCGAAGAAGTCCTCGCCAAAGGCTTCGAATTCGTAGCGATGGCCCGCGCGCTGGTTCACGACCCGGGCTTTGTAAACCGGATGCGCACCGACGAAAAGGCTGCCTGCGAATGCGGACACAGCAATTACTGCATTGCTCGCATCTACTCGGCCGACATGGTCTGCCATAAACAAGTAAAGAACCTGCCGGCGTGCTTAAAGAAAGAAATCGAACAATTGGAATTCAAATAACTTATCATGACAGCGTTGAAATGGGCGTTAATCACCGGTGCCAGTTCCGGCATCGGATGGGCCTATGCCGAAGAAATGGCTTCCCGGGGATATGCCCTGGCGATGGTCAGCAACGAAGCCGAAGCCATCCGGGAAAAAGCCCGTCTACTTACTGAAAAATACGGCGTTCGCACCTGGCCGCTTTACCGCGACCTGGCCGTGCCCGGCGCCGCGGAAGAATTATACCAAACCTGCGCGCAGGAAGGTGTGGAAATCGAGGTATTGATTAATAACGCCGGCATGTTTTTCTTTCGCGAAACGGTGGAGGAAAACCCGCAAACGGTAGAAAAAATGCTCTACCTGCACATCACTACCTCCACCCAATTAGCCTATTATTTCGGACGGGAAATGAAAAAAAGACATCACGGCTATATCCTCATGATGTCGTCCCTTTCCGCCTGGCTACCCTATCCGGGCATTGCTCTCTATGCCTCCACCAAACGTTACCTGAAAAGTTTCTCGCGCGCTTTGCGGTCGGAGCTATCCGATTACGGCGTCAATGTAACGGTAGTCTGTCCCGGCGCCGTATGCACGAACCTCTATAACCTGAGCGACCGGCTCAAACTACTGGCCATCCGGCTCGGCATCATGATGCGACCGGAAAAACTGGCGAAAAAAGCCGTAAACGCCTTATTTCGCCGCCACAGCTCGCTCGTACCCGGCCTTATCAACCGGCTTTCCCTTCCGTTAGTACTTCTATTGCCTGCGGGGATGGTACGCTGGAGCATGCGCCGGTCGGGATTGCTCCCGCTCACCGAATGATTTCCATGAAATGGCTCCGAATAAATTTGCAGAATTAAATAAAAGACGTAACTTTGCACCGCTTTTTAGCCCCGTACACGTGTGATGGGAAATTAGGAAGCACTAATTTTGAGTAACACAAAAAAATAACAAGATGAAAACATTCCAATTACAAGGTAAGACTAGAGCTATCGAAACTCGTTCCGCCGATCAGAAAAGAGCTTTGAAAGCGATGCGTAACAACCACGAAATTCCTGCTGTTTTATACGGCGGCGAAAAAGTAACTCATTTCAGCGTGACGAGCGACGATGTACGCGGTTTGATTTATACGCCCGAAATCTTTGTTGTCGAACTGACAATCGACGGCAACAAGACGATGGCCATTCTGAAAGACCTCCAATTTCAGCCCGTATCCGACGCTGTCCTGCACATCGACTTTCAGGAAGTATCGGCCGATAAACCCGTCGTTATGGAAGTTCCGGTAGCCCTGGAAGGCCACGCCGAAGGTGTAAAAGCCGGTGGTAAACTGACGCTTCAGATGAGAAAACTGAAAGTAAGAGCTCCGTATGCACAGATTCCCGAAAAACTGACGATCAATGTCGATCACCTGGGATTAGGCAAGACCATGCAAGTAGGCGCCCTTCATTTCGAAGGTCTGGAACTGATGAATGCCAAGAACGCTGTCGTATGCGCCGTTCAATTGACGCGTGCCGCCCGCGGTGCACAGGCTACAGCCGGCAAATAAAAACAGATAGAACTAGATAAGTTTCTATAAAAATATTTTTCATAGTTAAGGTTTTGGTTTAGGGGAGGCTTTGTTCGCGAGAATAGTCCTCCCCGTTTTTTTATCTACACACGACGCACATGAAATATTTAATAACCGGACTCGGAAACATCGGCTCCGAATATTGGGGCACACGACACAACATCGGTTTCCGCGTCGTCAACAAATTGGTAGAAGACGCCGGCACCGGCTTCGGCGAAGAACGCTACGGAGCCATTGCGCGCATGCGGGTAAAGAATTGCGAGCTGGTTATTCTCAAACCGAACACATTCATGAACCTGAGCGGCAACGCCGTACGCTACTGGCTGCAAAAAGAAAACATCCCCGTCGAAAACCTATTGGTTGTCGTCGATGACCTGGCGCTGCCTTTCGGAACACTCCGGCTGAAGCCCCAAGGCAGCGACGCCGGGCATAACGGTTTGAAAAACATAGCCCAGGTATTGGGTACGCAAGCCTACAGCCGCTTGCGGTTCGGCATCGGAAACGACTTTCCTCGCGGGGGCCAGATCGATTACGTACTGGGTAAATTTCCACCGGAAGAACTGCAACGCATGCCGGAGATACTGGACTGCGCGGTAGAAATCATCAAGAGTTTCTGCCTGGCCGGCATTCAGATCACCATGAATCAGTTCAATCATAAATAAAATCGGGCCTTTGCTTTTCCGGCAAAGACAGCCCGGACAACCCAAAAAGAAAACTCGAAAATGAACGAAGTACGCATAGACAAATGGATGTGGGCCACCCGGATATTCAAAACCCGCACCATAGCGGCCGAGGCCTGCAAGAAAAACCGGGTCATGATCGGAGGCGTGAATGTAAAACCGTCGCGCATGATTAAGGTGGGCGACGTGGTACAGGTTCGCAAACCGCCCGTTACCTTCTCCTTCAAGGTACTGGCCCTGACCGAACGGCGCATGGGCGCCAAGCTGGTACCCGAGTATCTGGAAAACGTAACCACGCCCGACCAATACGAAATACTGGAAATGAATAAAATTTCCGGTTTTGTCGATCGCGCGCGCGGCCTGGGACGTCCTACGAAAAAAGACCGTCGCGAACTGGAACAATTCACCGATCCGGACGCCTTGGACGACGGATTCGATTTCGACTTCGATTTCGACTCGGAAGACAACTAAGCAGAGTCCCCTATCCCCCGGAACAAGTCCGGGGGAAAGAAACAGGAGATTAAAAAACTACCGTTCCCCCCTCCTGTTTCTCTTCAGTCAACAAGCGCCCTTCCACGTCCCAGCTACGCCCAATACCGCTTTCCGGCCCCCGGCATAAAACATTTCGAAACGCTTCCCCCTTTTTCATTCCAGATCCGCCAAGACCCGTCTTTCAAGCCATTCCGGTAAGAAGCCTACCCCACCCCATCACCCTTTCCAGCATAGGTACGCCATTCCCCGTAAAACAAACCCTTATAATACGCCCACACCTTTTTTTATTATCTGCATAACGATCAGATGCCAACAAAATTACCCCTTCGTTTTTCAACGCCATCTAAAACCCGTTACAATTCCATGTCGCCACCCTTCGCCGAGCAATCCGCTCGACTGTCATCTTTTTGAAATAAAGCTGTAAATATTTTGTCGGACCCCTGTCGCATCCTTGACACATGCAAGCCCCACCTTTGCCACGAAATCAGATTAAGCAAACAAAACAAATGAAAAGAAAGCACACCAAATACGGAACCTGTTTCCTCTTTCTTCTCGCCACAGCAGCTCTATGGGGTCGCCCCGACGCCCCCCGGCCCCCCTATCCGGATCAAAAAGACACGGCCCCGCTGAGCCATCCGGCCCCTGCCGCCACAGACGGCTCCATCGGAGGAAAAGTAAAAGACAAAACAACAGGCGAGCCTTTGGCAGGCGCCACCGTCCAAGCGGAAGGCAGCCACGTAGCCACCGTGACCGACATTGACGGAAACTTCCTGCTTCCCGGCCTCCACCCGGGACGCTACGACCTCACCATCCACTACATCTCCTACACCCCCCTACAACTAAAAGACATTTCCGTCACCCCCGCCCGGACTACCCTGGTACAGGCCGAAATGACAGAAGCCAGTCTGGCCCTCGAAGGGGTCGTAGTGGTAGCCCACGTCAAACAAAACACCGAACTGGCCATGTTGAAATCCACCAAAGCCAGCCTGCTGGTCCAATCCGGTATCTCTTCCCAACACATCACCCGCACACAAGACCGCGACGCCTCCGAAGTGGTACGCCGCATCCCGGGCATCTCCCTCATCGACGGCAAATTCGTCATGGTACGCGGGCTTTCCCAACGCTATAACAACGTATGGATAAACCACAGCGCCGTACCCAGCTCTCAAGCCGATTCGCGCGCCTTCTCGTTCGACATAATCCCCAGCTCTCAACTCGACAACCTGGTCGTCATCAAAAGCCCCGCCCCCGAACTGCCAGCCGATTTTTCCGGCGGATTCATTCAAATCAACACCAAAGACGTACCCGACAAGAACTCCTTTTCCTTCTCGATAGGCAGCAGCCTGAACGATCGCACCCATTTCCGCAACTTCCTGTACAGCCCCGGAAGCAACACCGACTTTCTGGGATTCGACAACGGCTTCCGCAAACTGGAAGGTGCCTATACGGAACGACTGGACAATGCCGACACAGAAGCCGTAGATCGGATCACCCGCTCCGGTTTTCAAAACCAATGGCAGATAAAAAGCCGCAAGCCCAAAGGCGACCTCCGGCTGAACGCTTCCGTCAACCACAAGTTCCGTCTGGAAAAAGACCGGCAACTGGCCCTGATCGCAGCCCTCAATTACACGAACGCCAGCCAGTCGCAACTCGACATGCAGCAGGCACGCTACAGCTTGTACGACGTAGTGAAAGACAAACCCGATTACAAAAACAAATACACGGACAACGTATACAACCACGACATCCGGCTGGGCGCCCTGGCGAACCTGACTTTCCTTGCCAATGCGCAAGACAAATACGAATGGAAAAACATCGTCAACCAGATGGCGCAAAACCGCTATACCTCACGCGCCGGCATCCTGTTCAACAGCGGCCAGTACGTGCAGGAAAAGCAAGAATATTACTATGCCAGCCGAACCACCTACAACGGCCAGTTCACCGGCACCCACAACCGCACCCGTTCCAAACT
This sequence comes from Tannerellaceae bacterium, assembly GCA_048403675.1. GTDB lineage: Bacteria > Bacteroidota > Bacteroidia > Bacteroidales > Tannerellaceae > Parabacteroides. Next base: position 10,511 of record DBFJSK010000211.1, read on the forward strand.
GGACTGGAGCCTTGGATATGCCTACGCCAATAAAAACCAACCCGACCGGCGCATCATCAACCGCGAAGAAAACGGTTTCGCCGACGATCCCCGCGAAGGAGAAATGCGAGTGGATCAAAATGAAATCCAACGTTTTTTCTACCGGCTCGACGAGCATATCGCTTCGGGCTCCTTCAATTATCAACGCCACTTCTTTATCGGCTCCCTCCAACCCACGCTCAAGGCAGGCGCCTATGGAGAATACCGCCGCCGCACCTTCGACAACCGGGCTTTCTACTACCGTTGGAACCCGGACAATCTGCCGGCCGGCTTCGAATACTTGCAGGTGACGGATGAAATACTGACCTCCGCCCATTTCGCCCACGACAAACTCTACGTTTACGAAGATACCGACAACCGCAACAGCTACCGGGGTAAAAACCTGCTGGCGGCCGGTTACCTCGGCATAAGCCTGCCCGTACACAAACTGACCCTTTACGGCGGGGTGCGATACGAATACAACCGGATGGAACTTACCAATTTCACCACCCTGAAAGAATTTAAGACAGCCGCCACCGTTTATCCGTCGAACCGTTTCTTCCCTTCCCTGAATACCAGCTACGCCTTCAACGAACAACACCAAGTACGTCTGGCCTACGGCATGTCGGTAAACCGGCCCGAATTCCGCGAACGCTCCTCTTCGATTTATTACGACTTCGACCTGTTCAGCAACGTGATGGGTAATCCGGATCTCAAACCGGCTTATATCCAGAACCTCGACGTACGATACGAGTTCTATCCCACAGCCGACGAATCGGTTTCGCTCGCTTTTTTTTACAAACATTTCGATTCTCCCATCGAATGGACCTACATCGATAACGGCGGCAGCTATACCTATACCTACGAAAATGCCCGTTACGCACGCAACTGGGGCTTCGAACTCGACATCAAGAAAAACCTCGATTTCATCGGATGGAAAGATTTCGGGTGGAATTTCAACGCCTCTTATATTCACAGCCGGGTAGGCTTCGAAGCCACCCGCCCGGCAAAAGACCGTCCGATGCAAGGCCAATCCCCCTATCTCATCAACACAGGTATTTTCTACCATTCGGATCGCCACGGCATACACGCCAGCTTGCTATACAACCGCATCGGCAAACGCATCATCGAAGTAGGAAACACCGATCAGACGGAAAGCGGTTCCATCAACAACGACTTTCCGGACACCTACGAACTGGCCCGGAATACGATCGACCTGAATTTCAGCAAGAAATTCGGCACTCACTGGGAATTGAAAGCCAGCATCCGCAACCTGCCGGGCGAAAAGGTCACCTTCGTGCAATACCCCAAATTCCATGACGAAGCCCAGGTATTGCAAGAACGCCGGCAAATCACCAAACAATACAATCCGGGCCGAAATTATTTCCTCAGCCTCAGCTATCAATTATAAGCGCCCCATCCGGTGTGCCGCATTGACGACACAAGGATATATCCCTTACCCGAAAAAGAATATTCACTCTAAAAAAAGAATATATGAAAAAGTTAAATTTAACCGGTTTTTTTAGTATGCTGATCCTTTCGCTGGCTGCTTTGACAGCTTGTAGCGACGATCCGGATCCCTCCAGTTCGCCCGAGCCCGCCAACCCCGAAGAGAACCCCATCCTTTTCAAGGCGGAAGACGGAACTACGACCCAAATAGGCGACGGGCAACAAGAGTTTCACATTACAGGAAAACACACCCTGGCCAAGGGAGTCTATCATCTGAAAGGCTGGTGCTATATCGAGGAAGGCGCGGAACTCACCCTCGAAGCGGGCACCCTTATCAAAGGAGACAAGGAAACCAAGGCCGCGCTGATTGTCAAACGAGGCGGCAAGCTATGGGCCCAAGGCACCGCCGAGGCGCCGATCGTCCTGACGTCCGAGCAAGCCCCCGGCAGCCGGCGCCCGGGCGACTGGGGAGGCTTGATCCTTTGCGGAAAAGCCAGGAATAACGGCATCGAGAAAACGATAGAAGGCGGTCCGGATGCCAAATACGGCGGCGACGACGACAACGATAATTCAGGCATCCTGAGTTACCTGCGGGTTGAGTTCGCCGGTTATCCTTTCCAGGTCGATCAGGAAATCAACGGCATCACCTTCGGATCGGTAGGGAAAGGCACCCAGGTAGATCACGTGCAGGTATCCTATTCGAACGACGACTCGTTTGAATGGTTCGGCGGAACGGTAAATTGCAAATACTTGGTAGCATATCACGGATGGGACGACGAATTCGATACCGACAACGGTTTTTCGGGTCATCTGCAATTCCTGCTGAGCGTACGTCATCCGCGCATCGCCGACACCTCTCTGTCGAACGGTTTCGAATCGGACAACGATGCCGACGGCTCGACGAAAGAACCCTACACCGGTTGTACGTTCAGCAATGTAACCTTCATCGGCCCGATCGGACAGACCGCCGATTTCGCCAATACTTCGGCTTATATCAACGGCGGCGGCTTGAATCCGCAAAACGGTTCGAAGATGGGTACTTTCCAGGCGGCCATGCAAATACGCAGAAACAGCAGGTTAAATTGCTTCAATTCGGTAGCCGCCGGCTATCCGGTGGGCTTGCTGCTCGACAACCAGAAAGGAACCACCCAGACTTCGGCCGCCAACGGCGATCTGAAACTGAACCACATTTATTTCGCCCAGATGACTGTTGTCGGATCGGATAAAAACAAGTCGTGGAAAGATTACCTCTCGACCGACGGCGAAAACGAAGACGAGACGAAAACTTCCTTCTCGCACGATTTCTTCCTCGCTCAACCGGGCAACATGTATTTTCCCACGATAGCCGAACTGGGCCTCAAACAGCCTAACAGCCTAACGGCCAACCCGAACTACGGCCCGGTAAGCGGCAGCGTGCTGACAGGTCATACGGATTTGTTTGAAGACGAAAAGCTGACCGACGCTTTCTTTGAGAAGGTAGACTACATCGGCGCCTTCAAAAGCGACGCGGAAGCCGATAACTGGATGAAAGGATGGACTAATTTCGATCCGCAAAACACGGTTTATTAAAGCGGGGAGACTTTTCCGCTGCACGAAGGTATAACGTACAATACGCATACAAACAAATCAAACACCTACTATATTGACACACACATGCAAAACCTTTCGGAACGGGAGTTTCGGAAGGTTTTTTTTGGCCTGGAAAAAGAACGGCCGAAGCGAAGGAAACGACCCGATTTTTTTCCAATTTGCATTTTTATCGTACCTTAGTCGCCCGAAATAAGCATGTATCACCAACAAACGAACAAGCAAACGACTCACATGAAGAACATAAAAATTTTCCCCAAAGACTGGCTCACGCTCCATCCCTACAAACAAAGCACGCCCGTCGATTCCTACTATACCGGCGTAGCCAACCGTATATACGATATACTGACACGAACCGAACTTATCAACTCGTTTGAAGACGAGGAACCCAAACAGATCTGCATCCGGTTGGCCGCCTATTTCGAAGACGTCATTTCCGGGTTGAACATCTGGCGATCGTTTATCGGTACCTATAAAGAAATGTATGGCAAATACCTTCCCTTTTACGAACCCGACGACCATTATTACGACGACGAAGTAAACTACGAGGATGTCCGTTTCCTGCTCTGGCATTATACACAGCAATACCACGGCCTCAGGAAAGGCACCTTCGTGAATCCCGACAATCCGGCCAACGAAGCCACCGCGCGGCTCGTTTACCAACTTTTCTGCGACGAATGGACAACAGCGCCCGAAAACGAACGCATGCGCGCCTACCTCTCGGCCGAGAACCGTTTCGGTAGCCAGGAAACCTACGAACCCCTGCTGCTCTGGTTTCATTATAACATGTACCTGCTCACCGATTCGAACCGCGAGCTGACCGAACGCACGCAAGCGCTGTGGAACGAGGCCCGAGGCGACCGGGAAAAACTGGATAATCTCATCCTGGGCATGCACCAACACCTGGCTTATACCTCGAAAACAGCGCTGCTGGCTCTGACGTCGCCCGAATGGCTGGCCCGCATCCTGGCTTCCCATCCGGATGCCGCTTTTATGCAGGAAGTAGCCGCACAATCCCGGCTTGCGCTTTCCAAAGAAGTCATAGAGGCCAACCGGGAAGTGTATAAAAAGTTCGGGGAAGCAGCCGACGACCGGTTGTTGCTCTATTTTGAAAAAGTATCCGAGGCCGAGGCGTTCGTCAATGAAAAATCGCTTCTCCCCTCCGCCCGACCTTTCCATTTCCCGGCCGACCTGAAGGATAAGAAAATAGCCCTCTATGCCACGCCCCAAGACGGGCTGGGGTGGGTAGTGGGCGAACTGGTAGCCTGCATCAAGGACGACGCCAATCCCTTTTACCAAACGGAGATCGCCCAAGCCAAGGCCCTCGCCTTCTTCATCGTCACCCATTGCAGCATTCATTTGCTCAAAAAGATGGAAGAAAAAGGCATGTTGGCTGACGCCCGGACCAAAAGTCTCTCCAGCCCGGAACGGGGAGCAGCTATCATTCATGAAAATTGGGAATTCCTGAGCCGCTATTTCCTGCGGGAATATGCGGCGGGGCATGGGTCGGAACAGATAGACGCAACGCCGGAAAACTAAGGGCGCCCCGCCGCTGGCTTATTGTATTATTTCATCGGGGGAAAAAGATACTTGCCGATAAAAACCGGATTCCTTGCTTATGAAATCCGGATTTCATAAGCAA
>DBFJSK010000212.1:0-7594 GCA_048403675.1 Tannerellaceae bacterium
GATGTGCGCCATGATACCGATGTTTCTGGTATATTTTAATTGTTCGTCAGCTTTTGTTGCCATCTTTTTTATTATCTCCTAAATTTGCTAAATTAAAATCTGAAGTGAGCGAATGCACGGTTGGCTTCAGCCATACGGTGCATATCTTCTTTTCTTTTGAATGCGCCACCCTGGTTGTTGAAAGCGTCTACAATCTCTGCAGAGAGCTTGTCAGCCATAGTCTTTCCACCGCGTTTGCGGGAGAAAATAATAAGATTCTTCATTGAAATGGATTCTTTGCGATCCGGGCGGATTTCAGTAGGGACCTGAAATGTTGCACCACCGACACGGCGAGACTTTACTTCTACCTGGGGGGTAATATTGTCGAGTGCAGCTTTCCAAATTTCGAGAGCGGACTTTTCTTCATTAGGCAGTTTAGCCTTTACAGTTTCCAGAGCGGAATAGAAAATTTCGAAGGCAGTGTTTTTCTTGCCGTCATACATTAAATGGTTTACGAATCTCGTAACCTTTACATCACCGAAAACAGGATCCGGGAGGATCTGTCTTTTCTTTGGTTTTGCTTTTCTCATTTTGTTTTCAAAAAATTTCGTTCTTGTCTTTGGTTGCCTTTGTTTTATCGTCTTCAACGGTTCCGCCGAACCATTTACTCAACCTTTTATAGCCTATCCAAATAACTCAAACCAGCTTTAATACTTAATTTAAAATCTCAGTTTGAAGGCATGTAATAAATTACTTCTTCTTTCCTTTAGCAGCTGCAGCAGCCTGTCCCGGTTTCGGACGCTTGGCTCCGTATTTGGAACGTCTTTGCGTACGGCCGTTCACGCCAGCTGTATCCAAGGTACCACGTACAATGTGATAACGTACACCAGGAAGGTCTTTTACACGACCGCCGCGGACCAATACGATAGAGTGTTCCTGCAAGTTGTGGCCTTCACCCGGAATGTAAGAGTTTACTTCTTTACCATTTGTCAAACGAACTCTCGCTACTTTACGCATTGCAGAGTTAGGTTTTTTCGGTGTCGTCGTGTAAACGCGCACGCATACGCCACGTCTTTGCGGACATGAATCCAATGCGGGGGATTTACCCTTTACCACCAAAGTTTCCCTCCCTTTTCTAACTAATTGCTGAATTGTAGGCATTTCTTTTTCTTTTTAAACTTTGAATGTGTTATTATTTAATTATCTCTTTTTACTTATTTCGAGCTGCAAAGGTACGTATTATATTTCGGTCTTTCAACAAGTTGGACGTACTTTTTCGCCTACTTCGCGCTAAAAACGCTGCAAAGGTACATATTTGTTTCTGTTCCGCAAGGTGCGTCTTTTGTTTATTTATCCTTATTTAACATGTTTAACATCTCGATTTCTCTTCCTTTCGGCTGCATAGCCCCCAGGCTCCTCCCCTACTCGCAGGCTTATTATTTGAAACGTTTTTCCAATTCGGCATCGGTCAGAAGCGAAAGGATGGTTTTTCCGTCGGGCGTAAGGTTCGATTCGGTACAGGAAAAAAGCGAAGCAATCAGGTGATCCATTTCATCGGATGAAAGCAGCTTGCCCGGACGAATCGCAGCGGCGCGAGCCAAAGAGAAAGCAATGGCGGCACAGATATGATCGGGAGTTTCGGAACCCGTTTCCAGCACTTTATCGACCATATCTTTCAACAGGGCTACCGCATCGAGTTGTTCCAGGCCGGCAGGCAGGCCGTTTATGGCGTAGTTATCATTTCCCAAGTTACTTAAATCGAATCCGATAAATCGCAAATCGTCCAGCAAGCGCGGCAGCACCGCAGCTTCTTCGGCTGTAAATTCAACGATTTCGGGAAATAATACTTGTTGGGATACGCCTTGCTGTTGGCGAATACTGGATTGGTACTGCTCGAAAAGAATACGGATGTGAGCGCGATGCTGATCGATCAGGGCCAAGCCCGATTTCAGAGAGGTGACGATGTAGCGTCCCTTGTATTGATAACAGGGATTGGAGGCTTCCTGAAACAAGGCTTCTCCGTCGGTTGTAGTCAAGATCCCCGCCGGCTCTTTTTTCACAGCAGCGGTGTGAGAAGCCGAAAAGTCATCCGGTTCGGCCAGATACGTCGTCGGATTTTCTTGCCCGGCTTTTTCGGTGGCTTCCAATGCGGCCAGTTCTTGTTGTACGGCGGCTTTGTCTTCCTCGAAACCCTGGTAGAGTTTCGACCAGTCGAATTCAGGTCTTTTATAAGAAGAGCTTGTATCGAACGGATTATAAGCGGAATCGAGTTGTACTTGCGGGGCTTTATAAACAGGGGGTTCTTTTACCGGATTGTAAACCGGTATGTCGATCGCATCTTCCACATCGAAATCGAGGCTGGGTATAGCGCTTGATTTGGCAAGTGTCTCGCGTACAGCGGCCATCACGATTTGCCAGATGGGTTGTTCGTTTTCGAATTTGATTTCGGTCTTGGTGGGATGGATATTGACATCGATGGTGGCAGGATCGAGCGAAAAATAAATAAAATAATTGGGTTGTTCGCCGGCCGGAATCAACCCTTCGTAAGCCTGCATGACAGCCTTATGGAAATAGGGGTGTTTCATAAAGCGGCCATTGACAAAGAAATATTGCAAGGCACCTCTTTTTTTAGCCGAATCCGGGCGGCCTGCAAAACCAGTGACGGTTACCAGCGAACTCTGGGCATCAACCGACAAGAGTTTTTGGTTCAGACTTTTTCCATATATATTGATAATGCGCTGGCGTAATCCGGAGGCAGGGAGATTGAATATTTCTGTCTCGTTATGATACAAAGAAAGCGCCACTTCCGGATTGACCAGGGCGATCCGCTCGAATTCGGTCAGGATATTCCGGAATTCCGTTTCATTCGATTTAAGGAATTTCCGGCGCGCCGGTACGTTAAAAAAGAGATTCTTTACGGAGAATATACTGCCTTCGTTGCAAGTTTCCGGTTCGGATTTCTCGATGTCGGAACCGGCCAGTATCAACCGGGTGCCTAAATCGGAGCCTTTCAAGCGCGTCAGTAATTCCACATGCGCTACGGCGGCAATGGAAGCCAGTGCCTCGCCGCGAAACCCCATCGTGCGAAGTGAAAAAAGATCGTCGGCCGAAGTAATTTTCGAAGTGGCATGCCGTTCGAAGGCCATACGGGCGTCGGTTTCGGACATACCTTTTCCATCGTCGATGACCTGGATCAGGGTTTTGCCGGCATCCTTGATATTGACTTGGATATGGGAAGCGCCCGCATCGATGGCATTTTCCACCAACTCCTTTACTACGGAAGCCGGCCGCTGAATGACTTCACCGGCCGCTATCTGATTGGCTATGCTGTCAGGCAGCAAATGGATGATATCGCTCATGACCAGAATAAATACCAGAACAGAACCGCCAGCACCGCCAGGGCTACCGCCAGTTTCACATTTTTATAGGTACGGCTTCGGGAATCGTCGCCTTTCATCCGGCTTTTTTTCAGATGGGAGGTGCCTTCTACAAAAGTCCCTTTGATTTGCGGCTTGTAGTCCTCCAATGCTTCTTCTTCCATTCCCATCTCGCGCTTTATTTTACGCACGCGTTCCTCCATCGCTTCTTTATGGGGATCCCAATAGATGGGCTTATGGTCAAACTGGCGCGGTTTGCGCACATTGTAAAATGAGAAAAGTGCCATATGCTTTTGTTCGTTTAATACTAAATACGTCGGCTAATGTACAAATTTATTGCTTTTCTTCTGCACATCATTCACTTTTCTTTTGATAACCTGATAAATATCGTCTTTACCGGAGGGCCGGATATAGTCGAACCAATGGAAGTCTTTCAGCACCTTCTGTTCTGGTTTCAAATCAGGAATAGGGGTCATCGTACCTTCCGGACTCGGCCAGATTTTTAGCTTATCGAGCTTATTATCTTTCAACAACATCGAAAGAAAGCCACTCTTGGTGGCATTCAACCCCACCATCGCGCCGTCGCTTTCCAACGGATAATAGATGGATTCCGCATTGCCGGCAATATCAATTTGGCGGACCGTTTGACCTTCGAAATACGCTTTCAGATCGTTCCCTTTCAACTGGTTGAAATAGGCCGAGTCGACCTCCTGAGCCGCAAAAGCAAATTCTTTTACGTGTACGAAATCGACCGTGCTATCGTTCATATACACCAGAATGGTATCGCCATACAATTGATACTGGGTATTCCAAATAATCGGTTCCTTATACATATACAATACGGAATCGCTCGTATTGAATTGCATCGAATCGCATACCCCCTGCAAATCGGTACGGTAAAAACGAACGCCGTAATAAGCGCGGATTTCCCGGTAGACGGAATCGACGGTCATCATCTGCAAGGTATCGGCATGTAAAAATAAAGTATCGCCTTGGCTATATTCCATAAAGCAGGCACTATCGGTAGCGAAAGCATATTGCGTCTGTTCGTTATAGAATCCGTAATTGCCTGTCAGCATTACTTTCTGGGCCGTATCTTGCAAACACATATTCCCGAAAGCTTCGCCCAAGCCATCCGTTCGGTTGTAAGCAATCGAGTCGCCGGTCAGAATCCGGTCGCCCGATACGACCTGCGAGCGGTCGAGCAGCAACGAGGTGTTATTATTCGTATTGTACCACCCACGGGAGGAATAGACCGTGCCGCTGTCGGATACGATGACCGAAGGGCCGAGAATAGTGGCGATTTTGGATTCCGTATTATACAATAAAGTATCGGAATACAAAGTGAACTGAGGGTTTTCCAACCGCACACTATCGTTGAAAACGGCCTGTTTGGTAGCCGGTGAATATTGTCCGAAAAAAGAAGATAGTTGGTTGAGCGAATCGACAATCAATCCGCCGTCAAAATAATAGCCGATGTCAGGTAGGCGCTCGTAATTCAAACTGTCGGTAAATAAGGTAACCGGCCCGTTTTCCATGCGCACATTTTCACGCAGGTAAGCGATCTGGGTATTCCCGTTGTAAAAAAGATAATTGCCATAAACGAATAGGGTATCTCCCTGCTCCATCCGCACATTGCTGAAAGCTTCAAGGGAATTGGTCTGTTCGAAAAAGTAAGCGCTGTCGCAGTACATATACGAGCTGTCATGGCGAAAACAGACGTCGCCTACGAGTACCTGAGCGTCAGCGTTGCGTTCCTTATCGAAGGATAAGGTATTGGCATGCTCCAGGTAGACTTTGGTTTGCTTTACCGCTACCGTATCGGGTGATACAGCGGTGCTGTCTTTCGTCTGGGCAAAAGCCGATACGAAAAACAGCACGAACCATAGAAAAATAATAGCGATGTTTTTACTTCGTTTCATTCTTTTACCCAACCTGGATAACGGAAATCGCAATTTTTCCAGTTTTCACTGATCCTCACATAGGTGGATTTCTGTTTTTTTGCGATCCAGTTGTTCAGTAACTCTTCTCTTTTCTTGGCTTCCACAATGGCTTTAAGGGCTTGGAAATCGTCAGTCAGATTGGCTTTATGTCCTTCGGTACGCGCTTTCAGCTTGACGATAGCCACCACTTCCCGTTGTTTGCTGGTGAGCATGGTAAAGGGTTTGGAGATATCTCCTACTTGCATGGTATAAACCACCTTGCCGATTTCGGGAGGCAATTCCTGCATTTCGAATTTCGGCGTTCCGCTGTTATTACTTTCATAATTCTGGTTAACCATCAGCCCTTTATTATTACGGGTATCTTTGTCGAACGAGACGAAGGTAGCCGCTTCCTCAAAACTGAACTTATTGCTTTGCAGGTCGGCATACAAGGAGTCCATTTTGGCTGTCGCTTCCCGGAGCTCTTTATCGGATACTTTCGGCTTGAGCAAGATATGACGGCAGTTGATACGGTCGCCTCGTTTCTCAATCAATTGGATGATGTGGTAACCGTATTCCGTTTGCACGATCTGGGAAACGCGCTTGGGATCGTTCAGGTTGAAGGCCACGTTGGCAAATTCAGGGGCCAGCATCCCTTTACTCAGGAAGCCCAGTTCGCCGCCTCGTTTGGCCGATTCCGGGTCTTCAGAATACAAGCGGGCCAAGGTAGAAAATTCCATCTTCCCGGTATTGATCTGTTCGGTAAAATCCCGCAACCGGGCTTTGATAGCATCGGTTTCTTCGAAGGGAATCTTAGGTTCCATCGTCACGATCTGTACTTCCACGGTAGTCGGAATATTGGGCAAACTATCTTTCGATAATTCGTTGTAATATTTACGCACTTCGGAAGGGGTCAGCTTGATCTCTCCGATCAGTTTGTGCTGCATTTGCTGCACAATTTGTTGTTCGCGCACCATATCTTTCCGTTCGTCCTTAATCTGGGAATACTTCTTTCCGAAATATTCTTCCAATTTTTCGCGCGAACCGATTTGGTTGACAGCAAAGTTCATCCATTGGTCGACGCTCTGAATCACCTGGTTCTCATTCACATCGATGCTGTCTATTTTCGCCTGGTTGAGATAAAGTTTCTGGATGGCCATTTGCTCAGGGATAATGCAGTAAGGATCGCCGTCGAAACGTTGCCCCTCGTTCTGCATATACAATCGCTGCGTTTCGATATCCGAGCGTAAAATCGCATCGTCTCCGACCACCCACACAATTTCATCGATCACATTATCGGCTTCTTGCGCCACAAGCGCAGAAGCTGAACAGGCCAGGAGGAATACTGTTAAAATTTTTTTCATCATGTCTATCCGTTAAGTGATCCGGGTTAAGGCTCTGTATAAAATTTCACGTTGCCCTTCCGGATGGCATCATTATATAAATCGTTTTCAAAATTTCTGAGGAATTCCACTTTTCGCTGGTTAACCAGCATTTCTTTAATTTGAGGACCTGCAAAATCATACGGAGCTGTACTCCCCTCAGGAATATACTCCTTGATATTCAGCAAATAGCAATAACTGCTATCGGTTGTTTCCACAAATTTATGTGTTTTGAGAAACTCCTTCGGGTTGGCTACATGCAACGGTATATTATCCATCACTTCATCGAAGTCTACCCATTTGTCGTAAAAGTAGTCATAAATACTGGCATTCTGCACACTATATTTCTCAATTTTTTCTAATGCAGATTCCGAGGTAGACTTATACCAGTTTTTCACGTCCGAAAGTCCGGGCGCATCAACCGGTATTTTCAGGAACAAACCTTTGATAAGGCTTTTATCAAGCAGAAACTTATCCTGGTTGTCTTCGTAATAATGAAGCAAATCGCTTTCGCGAATATCCGGAGCGAGCTTCTCTTTCACCAGCCGTTCCTGATAACGATAGCGAACGAGCGAATGGCGGTATTCTTCCACGAGTTTGTCGATTTCCGTTTTTTCGTCGCCCAGGTTATGTTTGGCTAAATCGTAAACCAACGCGTCCTTCACCCATTTTTTGGTAATGCTTTCGGCCAGCAAGAGGCTATCGGCCGAAGAAGCTCCCTTAGGAATCAGGTTCGTCACTTCCGTGCGGCGCAGGGTATGCTCTTTTACCTGCACCAGCGCATCCGACGTATCGTCGGGATGGCTACCTCCACAAGAAAACAGGAAGGAAACTACGAATAGCCAAAAAGGAACTGCTTTTATCCACATAAGGCGCCCGATCTATTTTTCCATTTTTTTCAATAATTTCCAATTCACTTCCACCGGGTATTTAC
>DBFJSK010000213.1:0-3745 GCA_048403675.1 Tannerellaceae bacterium
AACCCATCCCCTTGGGTAAAAATATTATCCAATTTTGAACAATTTAGCATAATTCTTTTTTCTATTCCTGTAAACCTATATTTTTGCTATCAAACACCATTCATTGATTCTCGCCGCGTCAGAGAGCCAGACAGTGCTAATTAACGAATTTTTATATGTTTGATAACACACGTATAAAGCATGTTCTCTGTTAATATATTGAAACTCAGAATGAAAAATAAGAAAGCAAAAAATGATTTCTAAATAGATATAAAATCAAGTTTGTTTTTTTAGTTTTTAAGTAATACATTTGATTCTCAATAGAAATTTACATTTTGATAGAAAAAGCAATAACTTAAAACCCAAATACACATATGAGTTATCTTAATTTTGACAAAACAGTAATGATAAACCTGGAAGAGTCATTGACTCGTGAAGTGCTCCGTACAAACCGTTTAGGAGCCTACCACTGCACTACTGTTGTTGATTGTAATACCAGGAAATACCACGGACTACTCGTGATGCCGGTACCCGCGATTGACGATGATAACCATGTACTGTTATCCTCCCTCGACGAAACAGTAATCCAACATGGCGCCGAATTCAATCTCGGACTACACAAGTATCAGGGTAACAACTTCAGCCCCAAAGGCCACAAGTACATCCGCGAATACAGTTCAGACACTGTGCCCCGCACGGTTTATCGGGTAGGCGGCGTAATCTTCTCCAAGGAAAAAGTATTTTCATTATACGAAAACCGTATCATGATTAAATACACCCTCGAAGACGCCCATTCCGCCACCACACTTCGTTTTCGGCCTTTCCTGGCTTTCCGCAGTGTCAAGGAATTGACTTATGCCAACGGTAACATCAATACTTCGTATACCGAAATCCCCAACGGCATCAAAATGTGCCTGTACCCCGGTTATCCCGAACTTTACATGCAATTCAGCAAAAAAGTAAAATTCGTCTATGAACCCTACTGGTACAACGGAATCGAATATTCGAAAGAACAGGAGAGAGGCTACCCCTATCAGGAAGACCTCTTCGTGCCCGGTTACTTTGAAGTACCCATCAAAAAAGGCGAAACCATTCTGTTCAGCGCCGGTGACGGACCGGTAGCCACCACCAAATTAAAAAGCCTTTACGAAAACGAAGTCCTGGCCCGTACGCCCCGCACCAGCTTTTATAACTGCCTGAAAAACTCCGTTCAGCAATTCTATTTCCGTCCTAAAGAACAAGACGCCTACCTGCTGGCCGGCTATCCCTGGTTTAAAGTACGTGCCCGCGACCTCTTTATCGCGCTGCCCGGCTCCACCCTTTCGATTGACGACCCTGTCCGTTTCGAAAAAATCATGCATACAGCCATGCCGGCTTTGCGCAATTATATGCAGTCCGGACAATTAGATCCGATTATCCGCGAGATAGAACACCCCGACGTCATGCTCTGGGCCATCTGGGCCATTCAGCAATATGCCAAAGCCGTCGGTATCGAACGCGCCAAAGAACTGTATTACGATTTTGTCGCCGAAATCATCGACTACCTCTCCAGCCAGAAACATCCCGACATGAAGCTGATGGATAACGGGCTGCTCTTCGCCGACGGACGCGACAAAGCCATCACCTGGATGAACGCCACGGTAAACGGCAAACCCGTTGTACCCCGCTCCGGATACATTGTCGAATTTAACGCCCTCTGGTACAATGCCCTCTGTTTCTTTACCGAATTAGGAGGCGGAACCCCCCTCGATAAAATCGATAAAATCATCAAATCCGTCGAAAAATCATTCCCCGAAGTATTCGTCAACGGATTCAACTACCTGTTCGACTACGTCAACGGCTCCTTTGTAGACTGGAGCGTACGGCCCAATATGATCTTTGCCGTCTCGCTACCCTATTCTCCTTTAAGCCGTATGCAAAAAAGAGCCGTGCTGGATATTGTGACCAAAGAATTACTGACCCCCAAAGGAATCCGTTCATTGAGTCCGAAAAGCGAAGGCTACAAACCCTACTACGTCGGTCCGCAATACGAACGCGACCTGGCCTATCATGAAGGTACGGCATGGCCCTGGCTATTAGGAGCCTACCTGGAAGGTTATCTGCGCGTCTTTGGAAAAAGCGGCGTCTCCTTTGCCGAACGCATGCTCATCAGCATGGAAGAAGAGATGAAAAACCATTGCATCGGAACCATTGCCGAGCTCTTCGACGGCAACCCGCCGTTCACCGGCCGCGGAGCCATTTCCTTTGCGATGAATGTAGCCGCTATCCTCCGGGTAGTCGATTTGTTGAAAAAATATAACGCCGAATAAAACTACGTACTATATGAAAGCTTTAATGTTTGGATGGGAATTCCCTCCGCATATTTTAGGAGGTCTGGGCACAGCCAGTTTCGGGCTTACGAGAGGTATGGCCATGCAACCTGACATGGATATCACCTTCTGTATACCCAAACCCTGGGGCGATGAAGATCAGAGCTTCCTGAAAATCATCGGTCTTAACAATGTTCCGATTGTATGGCGCGATGTCGACATGGACTATGTAAAAGAACGCGTAGGCAAATTTATGGATCCTCAGAAATACTATGATTTCCGCGACCATATCTATGCCGATTTCAGCTACCGCCATGTCAACGACCTGGGCTGTATGGAATTTTCCGGCCGTTATCCCGACAACCTGCTGGAAGAAATCAATAACTACTCGATCGTAGCCGGCGTTATCGCCCGCACCGAACAATACGATGTGATTCACGCCCACGACTGGTTAACCTACCCAGCCGGCATCCATGCCAAGAACGTAAGCGGCAAACCCCTCGTCATCCATGTGCACGCCACCGATTACGACCGTAGCCGCGGCAATGTGAACCCCGACGTTTACGCCATCGAAAAGAACGGGATGGACAATGCCGACCACATCATCACGGTAAGTAACCTGACGCGCCAGACAGTGATCGAGAAATACCATCAAGACCCTGGCAAAGTGACGACGGTGCACAATGCTGTAGAACCTTTGAGCCCTGAAATCCTGGCCATCCAGGACAAAAAAGGAGTAAAAGACAAAGTCATTACTTTCCTGGGCCGTATCACGATGCAAAAAGGACCCGAATACTTCGTGGAAGCTGCCGCTAAAGTATTGGCCAAATCTCCGCATGCCCGGTTCGTTATGGCCGGTAGTGGCGATATGATGAATCAAATGATTCGTCTGGCCGCCGCCCGCAACATTTCCGACCGGTTCCATTTTACCGGCTTTATGAAAGGAAAACAGGTATATGAAGTGTTGAAAGCCAGCGATGTATACGTGATGCCTTCCGTATCGGAACCCTTCGGTATTTCTCCCCTCGAAGCCATGCAATGCGGCGTACCGAGTATCATTTCCAAGCAATCCGGTTGCGCCGAAATTCTCGATTATGCGGTAAAAGTGGACTATTGGGACATCGAAGCCCTGGCGGATGCCATGTACTCTATCATTTCTTACCCCGCCATGCACGAATTTCTGAAAGTGGAAGGAAAGAAAGAAGTAGACAACATCAAATGGGAATATGCCGGACAGAAAGTCCGTAGAATTTATGATATGGTAATAGGAAACTAATAATAACGACAAGACAAAATTAAAAACAAACATATTATGAAAACGATCTGCTTTTATTTTCAAATACATCAGCCGTTTCGTCTCAAAAGATACCGCTTCTTCGATATAGGAAACGACCATTACTACTACGATGATTTCCAGAACGAGGAAATTATCCGCCGCATAGCCGAACGCTGCTACC
>DBFJSK010000214.1:0-12934 GCA_048403675.1 Tannerellaceae bacterium
ATCGATCACGGTAGCCACCGCGTGGTTGGAATTCATCCGGCGCGAATCGCCCGTCACTTCCGGGAAGGTCGGCATCCAGTTGGTGCCCATCTGCTCGGCCATCAAGAGATACGAATTGATAATATCATTCTCCTTCTCGTTGTCGATCAAGATCCGAAGCGGATGCGTGGCCCGGTACGTATCCCAAATCCAATCGTCGGTATAGAACGCCCGGCCGCCATCGTCGTGAATCTTTCCGTCGAACGCGCTATAATAGCGGCCGTCTTCACTCAGGTTCACCGGCCGTTCGTAGCACCGGTAGAGGGAAGTGTAGAAAATCACCTGCTCGTCGTGCGTGCCGCCGCTAACTCGGATCTTGCCCAGAGCGTCGTTCCAATCGTTGCGCGCGATCTTGGCCACTACGTCCACATCATAGGCGGCGATTTCGCGCTCCAGGTTCTTTTTGGCCTGCGCTTCGTCGATAAAGGAAATACCATAGCGCACGCCCAGGTTCTTCACCCCTTCGCCGAAGGAAAGCACCAAAGCGGCATCCCGGCCTTCTACCGTATGCTGGCCTTCTTTCAAGCTGCCGTCCGCCAATGCGCCTACGGCTACCGGTTCGCGATCGGTCTGGGCATACAAATAGACTTTCGTTTTCTTATCGACAAACTGATACCCGCTCACGGCCTTATCCTGATAGGTAAGCGCGCCGTTGCGGCTGTTGAATACCAGATAGGCCGGCCCTTTGTCTTTTTCGAAGGTAAGCCCGTAGACGGCGCTCTGGTGGGAGGGCGCGAAATCCACGTCGATCTGTTCTTCGTCGAGGTACACCTGATAGCGGTAGGGTTGTATCTTTTCCTGATCGTAACTATAGGCAATCACCGGTTGAAGGCCTGTTTCAGGCCCCTGATAGGGGCTTAGGTTGAAGGCCGAACTGCCCCGGTGGCTGGTGACGATCAGGGGCAAGCCGCCCAGACGATCGCCTGTGAAATCGGCCCGTTCGGGGTAGACGCGCAACATGCTGTTGGGTAAATGCACCGTGGGATACGTGGGCACCAAAAGGTGGCTGACGTTTCCCATATACGGGTTCACCAAATCGACCGGCGAACTGATGCCGGGGCTTTCGTCCGCTTTCGGGGCGCAGGCGCCCAGCAGGAATAGCGATGCCACGAGGGCGAAAGTTGTCTTACATTTTTTGTTCATCTGTTTTCAGCTATTAAATTTATAAGTTATTTCCATTTTATACCTCTTCCGAATGCGGACGATCTTCCGGCCGGCTCCCGAAATCCGGGTTAGGCTGCGGGCCCATCCGAAACGTCAGGTTGCCTCCCTTCATCACCTCTTCATACCGGATATATCCTTTCGTATAGGGGCACCCGTTGAGCGTAGCCGATTGAATATAAATATTCTCCGGACTATTCCCCTCAGCCACGACCTCGAAGATTTTATCTCCGGGCAAACGGATCGCCGCCTTTTCGAACAACGGACTGCCGAATACCAACACCCCATTGGCCGGATTCACCTGGTAAAAGCCCAGGGCCGACAAAATATGCCAGGCCGACATCTGCCCGCAATCCTCGTTGCCGATCACCCCGTCGGGACGGTCGGTATAAAACTCGCGCTGGATATACCGCACCTTTTCGGCCGTTTTCCACGGCTGGCCGGCATAGGCATACAAATAGGCTACATGATGGCTCGGCTCGTTGCCGTGGGCATACTGCCCGATAAGGCCGCTAATATCGCTCGACGCTGCCTCGCCCATGTCGCCCTCGACGGTAAACAACGAATCGAGCTTGGTTACAAAAGGCTCGTCGCCGCCGAAGAGCGCAATCAACCCTTCCGGATGTTGCGGCACGAAAAAGGTGTATTGCCATCCGGTGCCTTCGGTAAAATCGCCCACGCCGTGCACCGAACGAAACGGGTCGTAGGGTGTGCGCCAGCTTCCGTCGGCCATTTTGGGCCGGATATACTGCCGGTCGGCATCAAAATACTGCGTATAGTGTTTTCCTCTTTCCAGGAACGTATGGTAGTCCTCTTGCCGTCCGAGTTGCCGGGCCACCTGGGCGATTCCCCAATCGTCGGCCGCGTATTCCAGGGCTACGGAAGTGGCTTCGGGCAACTTATCGCAAGGAATATACCCTTTTTCCATCACATAGGGCACCCCTTTTTGGGCCGGGTTCGTAGCCGAAGCCACCATTGCGCGGTAGGCCCGGCCGATGTCGAAACCCGGAATCTCTTTCCGGCACGCATCGGCAATGACCGGCACGGCGCTATAGCCCGGCATACATTCCGTTTCGCCGCCCACCAGGGGCCAGATCGGCAGCTTGCCTTGCTGGTCGAAGATGCCGAGACAGGAATTGACGATATCCGACGTTAATTCCGGCCGCACGATCGTTAGCAACGGATTGAGGGTTCGGTAGGTATCCCAAAGCGAGAAGGTGGAATAGTTTGTCCAGGTATCCGCCGTATACACCTTGTCGTCGTGTCCGCGGAACGCGCCGTTCACGTCCTGATACAGCGTGGGAGCGATAAAGGCATGGTAGAGCGAGGTGTAAAAAATCTTCCGCGCCCGTTCGTCGGCCGTTTCGATCCGGATGCAGCTGAGGCAATCGTTCCATTTCCGGACGGCTTCATTGTGTACTTCGTCGAAATCCCAATGCGACAATTCCGTACGCATGTTTTCCAGCGCGTTCTCCGTACTCACTGACGAGAGCGCTACTTTCATCATCACCACGGCGGTGTCGGACTTGAACGAGAGCACGCCCTTCACGGCTTCTCCCGAAAGGGTTTCGCTTCCGGCCGGCGTATCGTCGTTGAACACCTGCAACTGGCGGATCGGCTGATCCGAGCGAAGGATAAAGAACACCTTATGGTCGGGGCTCCATCCTTTCGAGAACCGGTAGCCCTCGACGGTGTACTCGTCGAGCTGTTTGAGGTAGGTGTCGTAGGCTTTGTCGCCGTTGCCTTCTTTGAGGTTGACGAGCAGATGTCGTTCTTTTTCTGCGGCGGGGAATACATAGCGGTGCATCGCCACGCGTTCGGTAGCGGTGAGTTCCGCCTCGATGCCGTTGTTCATCCGCAGTGCGTAATAGCCCGGCGAAACCTTTTCATTCGCATGGGTATAATAAGATGCGCAACTGCCCTCGATGGCGTCCTGCTCGCCGCGGGCGGTACGTACGGCGCCGGTGAAGGGCATCAGCAATATATCGCCCAGGTCGGCGCAACCGGTGCCGCTCAGGTGGGTGTGGCTGAATCCGATCAATACGCTGTCGCTGTAGTGGTAGCCGGAACACCAGTCCCAGCCTTTGTGGATATTCTGCGGGCCTGCCTGTACGGCTCCGAAGGGCACGTTGGCGCCTACAAATACATGGCCGTGGCCTCCCGTGCCGATATAAGGATCGACCCAGGCCGTATAATCGACCGGCTCGGTCGCCCTTTCGGCTACCTGGCAGGAGAATGTGAAAAATGCCAGGCATATACCTATGCCTGACATTCCTGTTTTATAGATCCATTTCATGGAAAAAGGGTTATTTTTTCTTTTTCGAGGGGGCGGAAATGGGCGACAGCTTGCTGATTCCTTCTTCGTCCACCGAGAAAGAATAGGGCAGATCTTCCGGATTCACGCCGCGGTTGAAGTTGGGCTTGTCGCTCATCTGGATGTCGAGCACGCCTCCTTGATAGAGTTCGTTGTGATCGAGGTAGTTCTTGGTGTAATTTTTGCCGTTGAACGTCATCGATTCGATGTAGATGTTCTTCTCGCTGTTGTTAGGCGCGTTAATCACCAGGTTCTTGCCGTTTTCAAAATGCAAGGTGGCTTTTTTGAAGAGCGGCGCGCCGATTACATACTGCGTGGTGCCGGGGGCCACGGGATAGAAGCCCAGAGCGGAGAAGACGTACCAGGCCGAAGTCTGTCCGTTGTCCTCGTCGCCGCAATAGCCGTCGGGCGTGGGGGTATACATCCGGTTCATCACTTGCCGCAGCCAGTATTGGGCTTTCCAGGGTTGGCCGGCGTAGTTATAGAGGTAGATCATGTGCTGGATCGGCTGGTTGCCGTGGGCGTAGTTGCCCATGTTCATCACCGTCATTTCGCGGATTTCGTGGATCACCTGGCCGTAATAGCTGTCGTCGAACAGAGGCGGTACCGAAAAGACGGAGTCGAGCATCAGCACAAAGGAGTCTTTGCCGCCCATAAGCCCGATCAGTCCGGCCGGATCGTGGAAGACCGACCAGGTATAATGCCAGCTATTGCCTTCGGTGAAGGCGTCGCCCCATTTCAGTGGGGAGAAGGGGGCCATAAATTCGCCGTTTTCTTTCTTGCCGCGCATCAGCTTGGTTTCCTTGTCGTACAGGTTTTTGTAGTTGAGGGCGCGACGGGCGTAGAGTTCTACTTCTTTTTTGGGACGGCCCATATCTTTGGCCAGGCGCCAGATACACCAGTCGTTGTAGGCGTATTCCAGCGTGCGGGCGGCGTTTTCATTGATTTTTACATCGTAAGGCACATAGCCCAGCTTGTTGTAATATTCGTGTCCGAGGCGGCCGGTGGAGGATACGGTGGGATGTACGTTTTCGGTGCCGTGAATGAGGCCTTTGTACATCGTTTCCAGATCGTCTACCTTGATGCCTTTCATATAGGCGTCTACCAGGATGGAGGCTGAGTTGTTGCCGACCATGCAGCCGCGGTGGCCGGGGCTGGCCCATTCGGGGAAGAAGCCGCTTTCTTTGTATACGTTGATGAGGCCTTCCTGCATTTCCCGGCTCATGGTGGGATACATCAGGTTGAGGAAGGGGAAGAGGGCGCGGAAGGTGTCCCAAAAACCGGTGTCGGTGAACATATAGCCGGGCAGCACTTCGCCGTTGTAGGGACTGTAGTGTACCACTTGGCCGGCGGCGTCGATTTCGTAGAATTTGCGCGGGAAGAGCAGCGAGCGGTACATGCAGGAATAGAAGGTGCGGAATTCGTCGAGGCTGCCGCCTTCTACTTCTATTTTGCTTAGCACGTCGTTCCAGGCGGCTTTGCCTTTTTGTACCAGGGTGTCGAAATTGTCGTTGCCCAGTTCCTGCATGTTGAGCGCGGCCTGGTCGAAGCTGATGAACGAGGAGGCTACGCGGGCGTGTACGATTTCGCCTTTGCGGGTTTTGAATCCGATGACGGCGCCGGTGTGGTCGGCCGTTTGTTCCTTCACACCTTCTTTGAGCGTGGCGTCGGCGAAGGTGGCTTCATAGGTAAAGGGTTTGTCGAATTCGATGATGAAATAGTTCTTGAAATTCTCGGGTACGCCGCCGCTGTTTTTGGTGGTGTAGCCCATGATTTTGTTTTCTTCGGGTATGATTTTGATGTAAGAGCCTTTGTCCATTGCATCTACTACGATGTACGAATGGTCGTTTTCGGGGAAGGTGAAACGGAACAGGGCGGCCCGGTCGGTGGGTGTGAATTCGGCTACCACGTCGTGTTCGGCCAGGTATACCTTATAATAATAGGCTTTGGCGATTTCGCCTTTGTGCGAGAACCAACTGGCGCGTTTGTCCTGGTCGAATTCGGGGGAGCCTACGACGGGCATGATGGCAAACTGTCCGTAGTCGTTGATCCAGGGGCTGGGTTGGTGGGTTTGTTTGAAACCGCGGATTTTATTGGCCGTATAGACGTACTGCCATCCGTCGCCCATTTTTCCGGTCTGGGGCGTCCAGAAGTTCATTCCCCAGGGGCGGGCGATGGCCGGATAGGTGTTGCCGGTCGATAACTCGAAAGAGGATTGGGTTCCGATAAGCGGGTTGACGTACTGTACCGGATCGAATGCTTCCGTCCCGGCGGCTGCGGGGGCGGGTTTGCCTACTCCGATCAGCATCAGCGCCAGGGCGAAGGCCCATACACTTTTTTTCTTCATGATATAGTTTCTATTAATTGAATATATATGTACTTTTATTTTTTAACGAAAGAAGGGGTTAAACTTCTTTATTTGCAAATATAAGGATACTTCGAATAACAAAGAATACAAATATCTTTAATTTACACTCAATAGTGGTGTTTTAAGCAGATTTTCGTATCCAAAGAGGAAGGACATTTCCGCTTTTCGGTTGCGGGGGGGCGATTTGCTTTCGCAAAGGGGCTTTGGGGGGGGGCGTAGCCGGCGGGAGTGGCGTCGGAACGGGGCCTAAGCGCCGGTCGGAGAGAGAGGGCGGTTAGGCGATAGAGGGAGAGCGGACAGGGAAAATGAGGGTGTAGCGTCAGATGAGAGGCCCTTCCGGGGAGCGAGGGGTGAGGGTGCGATGAGAGGCTTCGGAGAACGGATTGGTTAGCGTGGGATAAAGGGCCTTGCGGGGAGCAGCTCGTTTGGCGTCGGACGAAGCGTTTCCCCGGGAGCAGCAGCTCGTTTGGCGTCGGACGAAGCGCTTCTCCGGGAGCAGCAACTCGTTTGGCGTCGGACGAAGCGTTTCCCCGGGAGCAGCAGCTCGTTTAGCGTCGGACGAAGCGTTTCTCCGGGAGCAGCAGCTCGTTTTACGTTGAGCGAAGCGCTTCCCCGGGAGCAGCTCGTCGCAGCGCCCTCCCCCCGGAACAGCTCGTTTAGCGTTGGACGCCCCCCCTGAAAGCAGTCCGTTTGCCGTTGTCGAAGGCGGAAAAAAAAGAAAAAAATTTACAAGAAGTCGGGCACAAAAAAAGGGTCGGAGTAGCAAACTATATCTACCTGGTATTCAATTATTTGCAAAACGCATCCCTTCCATAGGCATGCACATGAAATTTCATAGGCATGAAATTCGAATCGGATGCTTATGGAATGGAGATTTCATAAGCATCCGATCGAAATTTCCCGGGAAAGGCTTTTTCCGTTATTAAAAAAAAGACAAGAAGGGGATGCCGAAAAGGCCCCGCGCGCGCCCCTACCCTTGCAACCGGTATTCGTTGGGCGTACACCCCATATGCTTTTTAAACAGGCGCGAAAGGTGCTGGGGATATTGGAAACCCAGTTCATAGGCGATGCGGCTCACGTTGTCGTCGGTATGGCGGATACGATCCTTGGCGACGGCAATTAGTTTGAGTTGAATATTTTCCTGCGCCGATTTGCCCGTTTCCTTTTTAATCAGGTCGCCGAAATAATTGGGCGAGAGAAAGACTTTTTCGGCGAAATATTTTACCGTCGGCAGCCCTTCGCGCTGGGCGATATGCTCTTCAAAATAGGCATCCAGCAGTTGTTCGAATTTCACCAGGATGTCCTTATTCACCTGGTTGCGCGTAGCGAATTGGCGTTCATAAAAACGCAGGCAGTAGTCCAGCAGAAGGCCGATATTCATGGCCACCAGTTGCCGGGTATGGCGATCGACGGGATGTTGTAACTCCCGTTGAATTTTGTGCAGACAATCCAGTACGATCTGCCGTTCTTCTTCGGAAAGATGAAGCGCTTCGTTGGCCTCGTACGAGAAAAAAGTGTAATTTTTCAGGGTTTGACCCAATGAGGTGGCGCGAATCAGGTCGGGATGGAACAAAAGGCCGACCGACCGGGGCTTTACATCGGGATTCCGCTTTCCGATGCCTACGATTTGCCCGGGAGCGATGCAGACGATGGTGCCGTCCTGGTAATCGTAATATTGCCGGCCGTAGCGCAAGTCGCCACATTGCACATCTTTCAGATAAAGGGCGTAAAATCCGTAATTCAGGCGTACGTTTTCGATGCGCCGGACGGCTTTCGAGAAGTCGATTACGCTCACCAGCGGGTGAAGGGTTTCGAAACCGAACAGGTCGTTGTACTGGTCGATGGTCTGTAAATTGATAATTTCATCCATGATCGGGTCGTATTATAGGTGAAACGACGCCGCGCTGCGGGGGCTTCCCGGCCCGGCTCGTTATAAAGTTTTGTTTTTCGGGACTTCTTCGTCCGGGTAACAAAGATACAGCGGCGAAAGGAAATAAGTAGCCACCAAACGCCGGATAATTTTACGCGGATTGCTGTTTTATCACCGGATGGGGCGAAAAAGACGACCGATTCCCCCCTGCCCTTGCAGGTATCCGGGGAATCTTTTATTTTTGTTCGGGGGAAGGACTCGTTGCTATGCCCGGTTTGCATGCGCTTTGTCAACCCGAAAACACACGCTCTATAATTATGTATACAGAATATGCTCCTTCTTTTCCCTTATCTTCCTATATCGACAACTATTGGGAATTTAAAGGAGCTCCGCCCCAAGGTACGCGCATCCGCATCCTGCCCGACGGATGTACCGATTTCATCTTCACGCTAGGCGAACCCGCCAACGTAGCGGGGGGCGCCCTGTCGATGCAGCCCTATCGATCGTATTTTGTAGGCCCGATGACGAAATACGCTACCCTGGTCACCCATACCGATACGGTACATATGCTCGGCATCCGTTTCCTGCCCTGCGGCGTGCTCCGTTTCGGCGCCCTGCCTCTTCACCAGTTGGCAGATACCCGGCTGCCTGCGGCCGACTTGTCGCTCTTCTTCAACGATTCCCTGGCTGACGCCTTGGCCGAACAGCCTGGCATCGCTCAGCGCATCGCCTTGATAGAAAAGAGGCTGCTCTTTTATTTGCAGCATCACCCCATCGAGATGGAACGAGCAATCGGCTATGCCGTCGCCCAGATCGACCGGCACCAGGGCCTATTGCCGATCGGCCGGCTGGCTTCCGAAATCAATCTGTGTGAACGCCAGTTGGAACGGAAGTTCAAACAACATACGGGCTTTACGCCGAAAGCTTACAGCCGGATCGTTCAGTTTCGCAAGGCGTCCGAATTGTTGAGAGCCGGTTCGTTCGATAACTTGCTATCCATCGCCATCGAGGCCGGGTATTACGATGTGTCTCATCTCTCGCGGGAAATCAAAAAGATGTCGGGGGGCACGCCGCTTTCTTTCCTGGCGGCTATGCCGGCCGACGAAATGGCTTTGACGTATGTCACGGTATAAAGTCGTTTTTATACAATCGAAGAGGGGGGCCTCTTCTTTACCTTTGCCTTCCGGTATTCATTTTATAAAACAACAACGACCATGAAAGTAATCAAAGAAAAGGCGGCTGAATTATTGCAACGCTGCGAAGTAGTAGTGCTCACCTCTGTGAACAAGGAAGGTTATCCCCGGCCTGTGCCGATGAGTAAAATCCAGGCTGAAGGGCTTTCCACCGTCTGGGTTTCTACCGCAAAAGATGCGTTGAAAACGAAGGACTTCGCCTCTAATCCCAAAGCCGGCCTCTGCTTTTTCACGAACGCAGACAGCGTGGCGCTGACCGGAAATGTGGAAATCGTCGCCGACCAGGCTTTAAAAGATAAATTCTGGCAAGACTGGTTTATTCACCATTATCCCGGGGGGCCGTCCGATCCGAATTATATTTTGCTCAAATTTACGGCCGAACAGGCTACCTTATGGATCGACGGGCATTTTATCCATACGGCTAAAATAGAATAGAGCCACGGGGGCGGGCGCGACGTTTTTTTTCTGCGGGGCCTGTTTTTATCGGAATAGAAATGATACCTTTGCGAGTGAACAGACGGCTAACACGGCAAAGGAAAGGCTGCCCGTACAAAGGAAAGGCTGGCCGCAGAAGATACGGGTCGGAGAAGATACGCATAGAAGGGGGCACGGATCGGAAAGGCGCCCGGGCGGAAGCGGCGGCTGTAATCGGTCGGGGCCGGCGGCAGGGCGCGTTTCCGCTGTTCTCTATCTGTTGCGTTTCCCGATTCATTCGTTTCATTCGTTTCATTCGTTTAGTTAAAAGACCGTTTAGTTAAAAGATAGAAAAAAAGATATGCTGAAAAAAATCGTTCGGATTTCGTGCTGGATAGCGGGGGGATTGCTGGGACTTGCACTGTTGCTGGTTCTCTCCCTCTGGCTCTCAAGCGGAAATACGCCGGAGGGCGGAACCCGGATAGCCCGGAAGGGCTGGGTGGAAATAGGAGGCATCCGGCAGGGCTATTTTATCCGGGGAGAAAAGGAACGGAATCCGGTTCTCTTGTTTTTGCATGGCGGCCCGGGCAGCCCGGAGTTGCCAATGACTAAACATACGCTGCTGGAAAACCATTTTACGGTATGTTATTGGGATCAGCGGGGGGCGGGCATGACTTTCCGTGCCGATACAGATCCGCGGTCTATGACAATCGAACAGTTTGTGGAGGATACCCGCCAACTGACCGACTCGCTACGCGCCTGGTACGGGGTAGAGAAAATTTATTTGATGGGGCATTCCTGGGGTTCGTATCTGGGGATAAAGACCATCGAAAAATATCCGGAAAAGTATGAAGCTTATTTCGGGATCGGACAGGTTTGCCATCAACTGGAATCGGAACGGCTGGCTTATGATTATATTGTAGCCCAGGCGCGTCGGGAGGGCGATACCCAAACGGCCCAGGCGTTCGAGGCGTATGATAAATATGCCGCCGATTTCCCGTCGGACGCGTATTTGCTCCGGGTGCGTACGCACGGAATGAACCGTTATGGCGTGGGAATCAAGCATAAAGATATATCGATGGCCGGGATTGCGGCCGATCTGCTTTATTACCGGGGGTATACGTTGGGCGATAAGTGGAATTACCTGCAAGGGACGCTTTTCTCGCTTCAAACGATGTTCCGGCAGGTAATCGACGACAACCTGTTCGAAAGCTCCCGCAGGTTTGAGGTTCCGGTGTATGTGTTGCAAGGCAAGTACGATTATCAGGTGTCGTATGAGCTGGCCAAGCAGTATGTGGAGGCCATCGAGGCTCCGAAAAAGGGATTTTTCACCTTCGAAGAGTCGGCGCATTCGCCCAACATCGAAGAGCCGGAGCGGTTTGTGGAAACTGTTTGTTCACTTATTCAACCCTGAGGGCGATGGCGACGAATGGAATTATTCCCCACTCGGTGATGTGGAACTTGTGGCACGGATGTCAGAAGTGGAGCGCGGGTTGCTTGCATTGCTATGTGTATCGGGGGGATGCGAAAAGGGAGGTGGATAGCTCGGTGGTGACGAAGACGAAGAATTTCGACCTGCCCTTACGTAAAAAACGCGACGGTTCATATAAAATACCGCCGGGAGGGTGGGTGTATACTTGTTTTACTTCCGACTTTTTTGTGGAAGGGGCCGATGCGTGGCGAGAGGAAGCGTGGGAGATGATCCGGCAGCGCAGCGATTTGCATTTCCTGATGATTACCAAGCGGATAGAGCGTTTTGCCCAGTGTATGCCGGACGATTGGGGAGCAGGGTACGAGCATGTGACGATTTGTTGCACCATCGAGAATCAGGCATGTGCCGATTACCGGCTGCCTATTTACCGGGAGGCTCCGATCCGGCATAAGGTGTTGATTTGCGAGCCGTTGTTGGAGCGTATCGATTTGCGTGCGTACCGTATCGGCGAATGGATCGAGCAGGTGGTGGCGGGCGGAGAGTCCGGTTACGGGGCGCGTATCTGCGATTTCGACTGGGTGCTGGATTTGCGTGAGGTGTGTAAGGAGAATAATGTCGCTTTTTGGTTTAAGCAGACGGGGGCGAGGTTTAGGAAGCAGGGGAATTTGTATCAGATTCCTCGTTCGTTGCAGCATGAGCAGGCGCGCCGGGCGGGGGTGAACTTAAATAAAGAATAGGATGGAAAAAGCGTTGAGTTTTTTAGCGGCGCATAAGGAGGTGGCTTTCGCGACAGTGGAGGCCGACCGACCTAAGATTCGGGTTTTTCAGATTATGAAGCAGGCGGCAGGGGTATTGTATTTTGCTACGGCTGCGCATAAGGAAGTGTATAAGCAGTTACAACGGAATCCGTGGGTGGAATTGCTGGCAATGGAGGGTAATATTTCGGTGCGGATCACGGGAAAAGCGTTTTTCGATGTGCCTGACGAGATCAGTGAAGAGATTTACGTGACAACGCCGGTGTTGATGCGTTTGTATAAACGGGCGGCCGATCTGGTGTATTTCCGGATACCGATCGATGCCTTGGATTATTATGATCTGACGCCTAGTCCGCCTCTTTTCGAGCATTATACGCCTTGTTTGTCTGGCTCTGAGGGGTAGAGCGAAGGCAGGCTGGCGCAGACAAGCTTGGCTTGTTTTTATTTTCCGTGGGGGCTGCTGGCGGAAGGGCTGGGGGTGTTTGCCGTTTTATGGGTAGTGGTAGTAGCGGGGGTTGTACGGGGTGGCTAATCCGGCCATAGGTATTCATAAGGTATTCATCGGAAGCTGTTCGTTTTTTATCCTGTATACTTTCGTTCTTCTTGAAATGGGCTTTTTGTTGCGGTCTGGTTACTCTTTTTCTATTATTTTGTATCGTTGCTTGGAATGGCGTAGTATCGGATAACCCGGGAGGGCTGAAAAAATACCCGCTTCCACCTTCCGACGCTCAGATGCTCGGATGCTCGGATACGAAAGGGGGAAGGGGTGAGTGGAAAGTGTCCTAAAAGTATTTTTCCGAAATAATTTTGAACAGGATGTCCGGTTCGTTGCCGTCTGCCGCCAGATTTATATCGTTTTTAACCGTTTATCCGGCTGAACGACACGTAGGCGGACAGGCGGCATCCGACCGGCTGTAGCCTTTAAAGCCGTGTAAGGCTGACCGTGCGGAATTCTACATCTTTTCCTTCGCTTTGCAGCCCGATGTAGCCTTCTTTTACTTTGTTGGTTCCCGTATTTTGGTATACGCCGTT
This sequence comes from Tannerellaceae bacterium, assembly GCA_048403675.1. Lineage (GTDB taxonomy): Bacteria > Bacteroidota > Bacteroidia > Bacteroidales > Tannerellaceae > Parabacteroides. The sequence goes on from DBFJSK010000214.1 coordinate 12,579, forward strand.
GATGAACACGGTAATTACGCCGTCTTTTACGTATATATTGGCTTCGTTCCATTCGCCGGCCGGTTTTTCACTTGAAGGACGGGCTTTTTGCACGACAGGAAAAGCGGGACGCTCGGTGCCGGGGCGTACTTGAAATTCGGCAAGGTCGGAACCTCCCAGTAAAAGCAAGTCGCCGGCATCCGACGCATGCAGTTGGCACTCGATGCCATTGGGGAAGGGATTTTTCGTTTCTTCTATCAAGAGGAAAATACCGCTGTTGGCTTCCACGCCCCCGGGCCATCGCCATTCTACGTGTAGTTTGAAATCGCCGTACTTTTCTTTGGTATACATGTATCCGAAAGGTTGCCCGGTAATAT
>DBFJSK010000215.1:0-6144 GCA_048403675.1 Tannerellaceae bacterium
CCATTATGACCAACCAAGCCACCGAGCACCCCGAGACGCCGGGCTGGTGTATCGGCACCCGTGAGAACGGCGCCTGGTACTTCCACCTCAGCGACGGGCAGACGGCTTATACCTACGAACCGACCGCCGAACGGCAGGCCGTAAACGACGGGGCATGGCACCAGATCACCGTATCGGTAGACAGACAAAAAAAAGAAGCCCGGATGTATTTCGACGGACGCAACCGCGCCATTTACCGACTGGAAAACCTGCAATCGGCAGATAGCCCGCTCCGGCTCGTGGTGGGAGGAAGCGATGAAAACCAAGACTGGGAATGCCGCGGCGAATGGATGGCGTTCAACGGCAAACTGGATGAAGTACGGATCTGGAACCGACCGGTAACCGCCGCCGAAGTAGCCGAAAATTACGCTCGTTTTTTCCCGCCGGCAGGTACCCCGACGCTCGAAACTGCCCAACGGCTGAAAGTACAGGTATGGAATATCTGGCACGGTGGCCGGCGATTCGGTAAGCAAGTAGGCGTACAACGGGTGATCGATGTACTGAAAAAAGAAAACGCCGACCTGATCGGGCTGATAGAAACCTACGGATCGGGGGCGCTCATCGCCGACTCGCTGGGTTATTATTTTTACCTGATCAGTTCGAACCTCAGCCTGCTGAGCCGCTACCCGATTGAAGAAACCCTGCCTATTTACAAGCCTTTCAACGCCGGCGGCGCGCTTATCCGGCTGAGCCAAACGCAGCAGATTGCCTTTTTCAACACGTGGCTGCATTACCTGCCCGACATCACCGACCTGAACAAAGGCCCCGAAGCCATCCGGAAATACATCCGGGAAGAACGCCAAACCCGCTTGCCGGAAATCCGTTCCATCCTGAAAGAGATGGCGCCTTACCTTGTCAACGCGGAAGAAACCCCTGTCTTGCTGGTGGGCGACTTCAACGTCGATTCGCATCTGGACTGGAAAGAAACGACACGTCCCCTCCATAGCGGCCTAACCGTCCCCTTGCCTGTATCCGAAGCGGTAGCGGAAGCCGGTTTACACGACAGCTTCCGACAGCTTTCGCCCGACGTATTGCTGAATCCCGGCGCCACCTGGTCGCCCTTGATTAACCTCGGTGCCGACACGGTAAGCTGCATTCCCCAACGAATCGATTTCATTTATTACCGGGGGGGGCGCCTCCTGCCCTACCGTTCGGAAGCACTGCGCCACCATCCCGCGGGTTGGCCTTCGGATCATGGCAGCGTGGTGACCTCTTTCTATTTCAAAGAATAAGGAATTTGTGTATCTTTGCGACCCTAAAAAACGAATCTCGAACCGGATAAATTCCTGACCCTTCATGAAACGACAGCCTGTATGCGCCCTTTGCGCCCTTCTTCTGGCCGGTTCTTTTTCCACCGGAAAAGCCCAAGACAGTGCGGCCGCTCCCGACAGCAGCCGGATTTCACTTTTCGAACGCGTCACTCGCTTGCCCAAACGAAGCAAAGCATTCAACCTCAACCTGGAAATGCACGCCGGCTTCTACGCCGACTTCGCTTCGAAACGACCGGATGAAGCCGCTTTCCGTGTAAAAGATCTAAAGATTGACATTACCGGCGACGTAACCGACCGGCTCTTCTACTGGTATCGCCAGCGATTAAACGGCAACGAAGGCAACCAACCCCTCGAAAATCTGCCCGAATCGATCGAATACGCCTATATCGGTTACCGCCTCTCCGACCGCTTTACGCTGACAGCCGGCAAACAAGACGTGTTTTTCGGTGGCTTCGAATACGATCCGAACCCGCTGGAAATATACGAGTACAGCGATATGAACGAATACATCCTCTCCTACCTGACGGGGATCGGGCTGGCTTACCAGGCCACGCCTTCCCAGGAGATCCGCTTGCAAGTGACCAACAGCCGGATGGGCGCCTTGGAAGACGATTACGGACGGATGCCCGACGGCTTCTCGAAGCCCCGGGTGCCGCTTTTCTACACCTTGAATTGGAACAGCAGCTATTTCGACGAACAGGTCAATTTACGCTATTCAGCCTCAGCAGCCGAACAGGCGAAAGGCCGGTACATGTATGCCTTCTTCGCCGGCCAAAACCTCGACCTGGCTCCCTGGTACGCCTATTTCGACGTGATGTACATCCGCGGAGCCATCGATCCGCTGGGCTTGCTGACCGACCTTGAAACAGACCACGGAACCGTTCCGGAAACACCTAAAGGAAGCACCCCGGCCACCTTTCCGGCCACCGCCCGGGATACCCAAACAGATGCATTCCGGGCCGCAGATGCAGCCCTGGCAGAAGAAGCGGAACCCGACGCACAGTCGGTACGCCTGCAACACGCCGCCTACCTTTCGCTGGTAGCCGAAGTAAAATACCGGTTCCATCCCAAATGGCAATGCTTCGCCAAAGGAATGTACGAAACCGCTTCCCTCTACCGCACCGACGGCCCCTATGAAAAAGGCCGTTACCGCACAGCCTGGGGTTATCAGGCAGGCATCGAATTTTACCCGATGGCAGATGCTAACCTACATCTCTTTCTGCTCGCCTCGGGCCGCACCTACCGCCTGACAAAGCGGGCGGACGCTCTGGGGGCGCTCGCCCTCGAACCGTCCGCCCGGATCGCTATCGGATTTGTGTATCAACTGCCGTTATATTAATTTCCCCCAAAGATTTTCAAAATTGGAGTAAAATCTCATCGCCGGCATTCAGCTCTACCCGCAATTCTCCGTCGATCACCGGCAAAGAAAGCGGTTTCTGATTCTTGCGGATGCCCAGATTGGCCGATTCACGAGGCAATTTCAGCCGGAAAGCGCCCGGCACCGTCGCCTTGAGAGCCGCCTCCACCAATTTACCCTCGCTCCACCGCCCCGACACTTCGCCGCCCCCGCGCACTTTCAGACCGCGGAAACTTCCCGTCGGCCACGCTGCCGGCAGCGCGGGAAGCCATTCGATTACCCCGTTCTGGCTTTGGATCAACATTTCCGCAATCCCGGCCGTACCGCCGAAGTTGCCGTCGATCTGAAAAGGCGGATGCGCGCAGAACAGATTCGGATACGTGCCGCCGCCGGTTACTTCCTTCGTATCCTTCGCCACACAAGGCCGCAGCAGATCGCCCAACAATTTATAAGCATGATCGCCATCGTGCAAACGCGCCCAGAAATTCATTTTCCACGCCATCGACCATCCCGTACTCTGATCGCCGCGCACCTCCAAGGTTCGCCGGGCCGCTTCGGCCAGTTCCGGCGTGCGATCGACCGAAATCTCGTTGCCGGGATACAAACCGTACAAATGCGACACATGGCGGTGCGTAGGTTCCACCTCTTCGTATGCCTGCAACCATTCCATAATCCGCCCGTCCGCCCCGATCGAGGTAGGCATCAGCCTGGCCCGTTTAGCGGCCAATTCTTCGGCAAAAGCCGTATCGCAGCCCAGGATGGCGGCCGCCTCGATGGTATGCGTAAATAGCTCGCGAATCACCTGATTATCCATCGTCGAGCCGGCGCAGATACTGACGATCTGGCCGCCGGGCAAGCGGTAGGCGTTCTCGGGCGAAGTAGTGGGCGCCGTAACCAGGTATTTGCTGCGCGGATCTTCCACCAGCATATCGACAAAAAACAGCGCCGCTCCCTTCATCACCGGGTAGACATGCTCCAGGTAAGCCTTATCTTTCGTATATAAATAATGTACATACAAATGCTCGCACAGCCAAGCCGCCGAGGTATTCGTCGCTCCCCACGAAGGATGTTCGCCGGGAGCGGTAAAATCCCATACATTCCCGATTACATGCGTCACCCAGCCGCGGGCATTATAAAAAGCTTTCGCCGTTCTTTCGCCGCTCGCTACCTGTTGCCGGGTCCATTCCACCAGCGGCAGATGTAGTTCCGACAAATTCGTCACCTCCGCCGGCCAATGATTCATTTGCAAATTAATATTCAGATGGTAATCGCCGTTCCAGGGCGTGTGAATGGTGGAGCACCAAAGTCCTTGCAAGTTGGGCGGCAATAATCCGGGGCGGGTAGATGAAATCAGCAGATAACGTCCGAACTGGAAATAGAGAGCGGCCAGAGAAGGATCGTTGCGGTCGGCCTGGAAAGCATACAAACGGGCGTCGATGGGAAGCGCTTCGCGGCCGCTGGTACCCAGATCGAGTTGCACCCGGTTAAATAAAGATTGGTAAGAAGCCAGATGCGCCTTTTTCAAAGCGGCAAATTCTTTTCCTTCCGAAGCCGCCAGCAGATCCGACACTTGCTGTTCGAAACGAGCCGGTTCGAAATAATCGGTAGCCAGGCTGACCAATACCAAGGCTTCGGAAGCATCCAACACCTGAAGCACCGTATCGGCCGGTATCACGCGGCCCCCCTTGGGCAGAATCACCCGGACGCGGCCCAGGAAACGGGTGCCGTTTAGCATTAAGGTGTCTACGCCGTCGGGCAATTGTCCGCGCATCACCAGGTCGGAACCTTCGGTGGAAATAGCCGCGTGCTCCGGACGGTTCATCCCAAGAGCGAAGTGCAAGGCTTTATCGACATCCGCCACCAGATGGATAACGCCCAGATCGCCATCGAATGAAGTAAAAGCTTCGCGGGTATAATTCACATTTCCCCGACGGAACGTAACGGATGCCGTCGCTTCCTCCAGATTCAACGACCGCCGGTAATCGGATACCGAATCGGCCGTGGGATAAGTATAGTCGAACTGTAAATTTCCAAACAATTGGTAGCTGCCGTAGGGTTTGTCGGCGCCGTCGCCCAAGCCGCTGCCGTCGCCTTTGCAAACGAACGATTGGTACATCAGCGCCTGCGCTTCGTCGTTGCGTCCCTCAAACAATAAGCGGCGGATCTCGCCCAGATAGCGATACGCATTCGGATTGTCGGTATCCTGCCGGCTGCCCGACCACATCGATATTTCGTTCAAAAGCACCGTTTCCGTATCCACACCCCCGTCAGGCATCATCCCGATGCGGCCGTTCCCGAGCGGCAAGCTTTCTTCCCATAGCGCGGCCGGTTGGTCGAAACTGTACGACAAATGTCCGGAAATACTTCCGGCCGCCTTTTTTTCGGGGCCTTGGCAAGCAGCCATACAGAGGCAGACAAGACCCAAAATCAGATTTGTTTTCATGCGATTTAAGTTCATATGTTCAATTCTATCGGTTTACAAACAACGCTCGGGGGCGCCTGGCGAAATAGCGCCCGCCCGCTCCCCCCCCCGGATTTAAAAACTTTGCATATCGCATAGTTTTTTATAGTAGCCGTCGCGCTGCAAAAGCGCTTCGTGGCGGCCGCGTTCTACAATTTCGCCTTCGTGCATCACGCAAATTTCGTCGGCATTGCGGATGGTGGAAAGCCGGTGGGCGATCACAATGGTGGTACGTCCGTGCATCAGGTTCTCCAACGCCTCCTGCACCAATCGTTCCGATTCGGTATCGAGCGCAGAGGTGGCCTCGTCGAGAATCAGGATGGGAGGATTTTTCAGGATCGCCCGGGCAATGCTGATGCGTTGCCGCTGGCCGCCCGACAACTTGCCGCCCCGGTCGCCGATATTGGTATCGTAACCATTCTCGCTGGCCATGATAAAGTCGTGGGCGTTGGCGATGCGGGCGGCTTCTTCTACCTGCTGCCGGGTAGCGTCCTGCACCCCGAAGGCGATATTATGAAAAAAAGTGTCGTTGAATAAGATGGCTTCCTGGTTCACATTTCCCATCAACTCCCGCAAATCGTACAGCCGCGTGTCACGCACATCGACCCCGTCGATGGAAATACTTCCTTTATCGACATCGTAAAAACGCGGGAGCAAATCCACCAGCGTACTTTTTCCCGACCCGGATTGTCCGACCAAAGCGACGGTTTTTCCTTTCGGAATTTCCAAATCGATGCCTTTCAACACCCACTCTGTTTGATATTTGAACCATACGTCGCGGAAGGCTATTTTGTCGGCAAGTTTCACAGGCTTGGGCTGTTCGGGATCGTGGATATTCGTTTCGGCTTGCAGGATCTTATCGACGCGTTCCATCGAGGCCAACCCTTTCTGGATGGCATAGACCGATTTGCTAAGATCTTTGGCGGGATTGATAATGCTATAGAAAATGGTTGTATTAATGTAACATATTATATTGATGATAAAGCAGTTAAAACCAGCTATAATGTGCTTGTATT
>DBFJSK010000216.1:0-5145 GCA_048403675.1 Tannerellaceae bacterium
GGGTAGCAAGTATCGAATGCAAATACCCCCCTACCCCATGACATAGGGAACCTTTTTTATCCTATAAAAGCGGTAAACGATAAACGAAGCCTACGGAAACCCGGAATAGATCTTCCGGATTCATTTTATTTTCTCTCCGAATAGCCTTATAGACCTTGCCTGTCGCGTTCAGAAATAAATGAAGGTTGCTATCGGCCATCGGGAAAAATTCAATGCCGCCTTGATATCCCCAGGATGAAAGGTAATTCCCTTTTTCAAACCGTCCGTTTTCTTTATAAACCGAGGCACGGTCATAAAACCCTTTTACGTGTATATTCCATTTGGGAAGAAAGCGATAGTTCGCCTCCGATACGCAGGTGAAGTATTCCACGGAGCGGGCGATCCCATCCCAGACGGTTCCCTCGTCGTTGACGATCAGTTGGCGAACCACCCCCAGATGATCGATAGCCGCCCGATGATAGAGTATATCCAGAAAAACGTTGAATTTTCCTACATTCAGCATTTGCCCCCCGCTCAGCATAAACACCCATTTTCCTTTCGCCAGTTCACCGGCTGTGGCCGCATAGCGCAGTTGTACTTTATTATCCGCATAATTACTGTTCCACCCCAACGAATAATATAAAGGCGCAAACGGACGTTCTATCCCTTCGGGAAGCCAGCCGAAAGCTTCTTGCATAGAACCGGCCCGGTTATTCAATATCTGAAAAGCTATTTCCTGATTCGTGCGCGGCGAATAGGCCACATTCACACCGGTAAGGTAGCAGGTGATATTATTCGTAATCCCGCTGTAATCGTATATATTGATCGGATACTCATTGTATTCGAAACCACCCACAAACAAGGCCTGTCTGCCCGCAGTGACCGCCCATCGCCTATCCAACTGATACCTCAGATAGGCATAATCTATCGTACCCGACAAATTTTCCACTTCAAAAGCCCGGGTTCCTTTATTGAGTCGTTGCAGATATTTATAAGAAAGTTTATCGGTAATATTTCCGTAGATCCCGATCATGATATGATCGAAGCGGAAGGAAGCCTCATCCCTATCCGCCACGCAGGAATTGAATTTGGCATGAAAAGCCGCCCGCAGGTGCAAATCCACATGAAGAGCTTCGGGCGCCTTCTTTTTCAGCAAGTATCCAACCACCGACTGACGGGTAGAATCTTCCGCCTCCGGCTGTAAAGCACCATGTACCCCCGTGGAATAAAAGAGGCATCCTATGATTCCCAGCAATAAAATGTTGTATTTCGCCATATCCAAACTATTTACAGGTTAACATTAAAAATGTATACACTTATAGTTCTTAATAGTTGCAAATAAATACTTTTCTTATGATATTTGCAAGTACCTGTTTCCCTATAAAACACATGCACATGAAAACAATTGCAAATCGCCTGCTGAATATAGTGCTAGTGATGAGCGCTATGACGATACTGGGCTTTATTGTGAGTTATTACTTTTCATATTGGAATGCCATCACCGCAGGAGAAACGACGAACGATCCTTCGGCTCTTCCCGCTAACGGTCAGGATATTTCAAACACCTCCAGCCCCGGTTTTCCGGCAGAAGGCACTTATTGCCTTACCTGCCATCAGGGGATAGAACCCACCCGGCCGCTGGATTCGGAAATGATGAAACAGATCCTGGCCAAAGGCGCTGCAATGGGCGATCCTAACGGCTGCGTAGTGTGCCACGGCGGCACCCCCACTGAAACAACCAACAAAGCTAAAGCGCATAGCGGCATACCCAAAGGCAGCGGTTTGTCCGCTTTCACGCCGGTACCGGGCGCTTTACAGGTAAACGATAACACGTGCGGACTCTGTCACGCAGACCATACTTACAACGTACATCGTTCTATCATGAATACGGACGCCGGGAAAATGAAAGCGATCACCTGGAGCTTCGGCATCGGAACGGACAACAAAGACCACATCTATGGAGATCATGACACGAAAGATCCCGACGGAACGGAACCCCGTTTCGGCTCGGCAACCTATAAAGCTTATATGCAAGAGATGGCCGCCGCCTTTCCCGGACAGTATCCGAAAGAATTGAAACAAGTTCCCCAGGCGTCGCTGGACAAACTGCACACGATGCCGGAACAAGCCGCCTTTACTTACCTGCGAAATTGCAATGCCTGCCATCTGAGCAATAAGGGCATGCAAGACCGGGGACATTACCGGGGAATGGGTTGCGCCGCTTGCCACAGTTTGTATAGCAATGAGGGATATTACGAAGGAGGCGATCCGTCGATAGAAAAAAACCGTTCCGGCCATTTGCTGGTACATGCCATGCAGGGGACGCAGAAATCGGCCGTAACGATCCACGGCCGAAAGGTATCGGGAGTACAGGTTTCCACCTGTGCGGCTTGCCATGCCGCCGGACGGCGTATAGGCCACGCATACCAAGGCTTGATGGCGCTCGGGCATAGTGACAACCGCGGGCCGTTTGACGAGCACGGCCTGCCGCAAAAGACCAACGGGGGATACGTATTTAAATACATCCGCAACGACGCCCATCACCGCCTGGACAAAGAGGGCAAACAGGTGACCGGCCTGCTGTGTCAGGACTGCCATACCACCAATGCCATGCACGGAAACGGAAATATCGGTTCCGCCTCGTTGGCCACTATCGAGGTGGAATGCGCCGACTGCCACGGTACTCCTACCCATTACCCCTGGGAATTGCCCATAGGATACGGGGATGAGTTCGGAAAGAAATTGAATCTGAATGAGGGTCGCGGGCTGGCTGACGAGCCTTTGGAAGTAACGAAAAAGTTCGGCATGGTTTACCCCAAAGAAGACGGTTACCTGCTCTCGGCCAGGGGAAACGCCTTCGGGAATGTAGTCCGCAAAGGCCATAAAGTGATCGTACATTCGGATACAGGTCATGATTTCGAGGCGCCTACATTGAAAGAACTGACGAATACCGGCGGCTGGAAAAACCCGGTGAAGGCCAAAGCGGCGATGGTGAGCATTCCCAAACATATGGAAAGTTTGGAATGCTATGCCTGTCACGCTACCTGGGCGGCCCAATATTACGGATATAAATATGTAATCGATTATTCGAAAAAATCCATCGACTGGTTGAAATCGCCCGAACAAGCGGGTAAAGACGGCACAACGGCTGATTATCATGGCAGATACGCCATGCAGCCGGGGGCGCCTACGTACGGCGACTATAGCCACGTACGCTGGGAAAACCCACCGTTAGGGGTGAACGGCGAAGGAAGAGTAAGCCCGCTGGTAGGCGTGATACAGACGGTCAGTACGGTCATCGGGGAAGACGGCCAAGTAATCACATGGAACCGGGTGGCTAAGACCAAAGCGGGCTACGATGCGATGGAACTGGCTCCCTTAAATCCGCATACGACGTCTCTGGAATCCAGAGCGTGCGCCGATTGTCACGGCAACACCGCCGCGATGGGGTACGGCATAGACAACGGGCTTTACGATGCCGAACCGCAAATAACGCGTTATGCGGATGTAGTGGATGAAAACGGGGAAAATATAAGCCGTTACACCGAGGCCCAAATCAGCGCAATCAAAGGTTTGCATGGCGACTTTATGCAGTTGCTGAATGCGGAAGGCAAACAAATGCAAACCATCGACACCCATTGGCCTACGTCGATGCCTTTGACTGCGCCACAACGGGATCTGCTGGCGCGCGCAGGCACCTGTCTGGCTTGCCATCAGGATATTCCGGACGGTTCCGTACCTATCCGTATGTTGGGAAAAATAGCCGACGTAGCCCATTTGAATTTTGCATCCGCAGAAGCGCACGAACATCTGTTGCGCGAAAATAACGTTCTCATATCCTGGGTAAAGGCTATCGGGATTCTGTGCTGTATCTTATTTATCCCGCTAGTTATCCTAGGCTATATCAAACGAAAAAAGATAGGTGAAATGCTCAAAAGAATGAAGGGATGAAAAAGGAACGGCTTTAGCGACCGAAGCGTCCTTAAAAAAAGAGAACCATTCAATCGCTAAAGCCTTAACGCAAGCTCGCAAGCCCGCAGCCCCCTGCCAAGTCAAATTCCTTCCGCCAAGGCGTGCATCTCTTTTACGTGCAGAAGCAAATGATCCAGATACCCTTCAATCATCTCCTGTAGCGTAACTTTCGTTCCCTCAAAATCGCACCAGTAGTTTGACAGTTTGGACGGATCGACAGCTCGAATCACTTGAACGATGTGGAGATTATAAAATTTCCAGAGTTGGATCAGATGCAACCAATCGGCCTGTTGATAAGCCTGCAACGCGATCCACAAATCATTATCCTGACGGTAATCCGGGAAGAAAAGCAAATCCCGGCTATATTGCAGCCGAACCATCCGTTGATGGTTATTGGAAGCCGAATCGATTAAATGTCCTACGATTTGTTTGATAGTACGGTTCTGCTTATTCCTTCGCAGCGTAATCACCTCGACAGGCCACGCCTTTAATACCGGCTCTTCGGTTTCCAATACCCTTAAAATACCCTCCGTTACAGGAGTAAAATCGACTTTTTCCATACCTTTGTACGCTTAATTGTTTCTGCAAAGGTAACCCTTTCACTCTGCGCACACTTGTAAAAAAATGACTTTCGAGCGGACGTTGATGCCACTCGCCCAAAAGCAAGGACAGCAACCAAGCGTATTCAGCGACGAAGCGTAGGCAAGGAACTAATCGTATTCAATTGACAACCTTTCGAAAAAAAAGTAGAATAAGGCCTGTGGCAAGAAAGATACCGGGCAGGCGAACAACCCGAAAACAGGCGGAAATCCTTCACCAGATGAGAAGGATCATAAAATCCGCAAGCATAGGCCGCATCCGCGATTTCCATTTTCGGATGCGTTTGCAACAAATATAAAACACGCTGAAAACGAATTACTTTACTATACTCTTTAGGCCCTATCCCTACAAATTCGGTAAATACCCTTTTAAACTGGCGATATCCCCAACAAGCGTTTTCAGCCAGGGCGCCCACATCGAGCTGGGGAGAATGAACCATCTGCCCGACCGCATTTTCGATTCTTTTATACGGATAATCGACCTGCATCAACCGATTTTCGAGAAAGCGTTCGATCAACTGAACACAAACCTCTCCTTTTTCTTCGCTGCCGACGGAACTTCTCAGGCGATTCAAAGCTTTATCTTCCAAATTTT
>DBFJSK010000217.1:0-8466 GCA_048403675.1 Tannerellaceae bacterium
ATCTGTATAATTTTTTTATCTATTTGAAGGCCGATGTAAATCTGTTTACTTTGTGTTATAATCTAATTGAAAAAAGGTCTTTTCGCCTGGTAGGGAGAAGGGCATCTATCACCTAAGCCATTTCTCTCCCTCCTGGCGGAGCAAAAAAAAGAGCGTGTCGGCCGGATTCGGAAGCATTCCGTAGCCCGGGCGGAAGAAACGAAACAAATCACTGAAAGGAAATATCTTTTGTTAATTAAATCAAGTATATTATGAAAGGAATGGAGATGAAAGGCCGGGTGAAGACTTACCGCCCGGTTTGGAACCGGAAAATGGTCGGGTTGCTTTTAGTAGCGGCGTTGCAGGGAGGAATCGGGAGTCCCCATCTGTCGGCTAGCGACCGGTTGGACATTCAGGTGGTTAACCAGGACGGAAAAGTGAGCGGCGTGGTAAAAGATGCTACCGGAATGCCTTTGATAGGCGTGGCGGTACAGGTGAAAGGCACTACCCTGGGGACGGTGACCGACATAGACGGCCGCTTTACGCTCGATGTGCCGAAAGAGGGTACCTTGGTGTTTTCCTATATCGGTATGAAGCCCGAAGAGGTGGCAATTGCGGGTAAGAAGACCTTTACGGTAGTGCTCCGGGAAGATGCCGAAGCGTTGGACGAGGTAGTAGTGATTGGTTACGGTACGGTGAAAAAGAGTAATCTGTCGGGCGCCGTATCTTCGGTTTCATCGAAGGACTTGCAGAAACTGCCGGCCTCCAACCTGAGCCAGGCCTTGCAAGGAAATGCGCCGGGATTGTATACATTGCAAAGCGACCGAGCGCCGGGAGCCGGCGTTTCGATGAGTATCCGCGGGAAAAACTCGTTTGAAGGGGGCGATCCCTTATTTATTGTCGATGGGTTCCCGATTGCTTCCAGTGGAGGCGTGAATGCCATCAATCCTACCGATATAGAATCGGTGAGTATCTTGAAAGATGCTTCTTCCACCGCTATTTACGGGGCCCGGGCGGCTAACGGGGTGGTTTTGATTACCACGAAGTCCGGTAAAATAGGCAAACCGGTGTTGGAAGTGAATGCATTTTGCGGAATTAAATACTTTAATAATCCCGTCGAGATGATGAATGCCGGTCAGTTTGCCGACTTGCGCCGGGAATCGTATGCGATGGACGGCACGGAAATGCCGGCTTTTCTTCCGGCCGAACAGCAGATGTTGGACAGCGGACGCAGTACCGATTGGTGGAAGGAAGTAACCGGGCAGGCGCGCCTGACGCAGAGTTACCAGGTATCGTTCAGCTCCGGTACGGAAACCACGAAAGTGCATGTGGGCGCGGGCTTTTTCGACGAGCAGGGTATCGTGAATAATACCGGTTTCAAACGGGGAACGCTTCGTTTCAATGCTTCCCAGAAATTCGGCGACAGGGTGACGTTCTCTACCTTCAATAATATCAGTCTGATGGCCACAAAGGGCACGAATGCCACGAATGTGCTGTTTCCGGCGATGGTGGGCAATCCGATGTCGCCTGTGAAAAACGAAGAAGGAGAATATTATGCGATGATCCAGAGTTCGCTCGGTACGCCGCGGGCTAACCCGGTGGCTTTTTCCGAGTTGCCGAAAAACAGCGTGATCGAGCCGCATATTACCACGGCCTTGGCTTTGGAAGTGAAATTGATCGACGGACTGACGCTCAAGACGCAATTGTCGGGCGAATTGGACAGTTACCGGAAAAATTTTTATAATCCGCGCTCGATCAGCGGCGAGGATGAGGCCAACGGACGTATCAGTGGCGGGTTTGCTTCGGTTACCTCGTCGGTGAATTACAACTGGATGAGTGAAACTACCTTGATGTATAACAAAACGTTCCGTGATATTCATTCGATTAGCGCCGTATTGGGCTTTTCGGCGCAGCAGAATCATTGGGAGACGGTGAACGCATCGGCTTCGGGGTTTGCCAGCGATGCCTACGAGACGTACAACCTGGCCGCCGGCTCGGCCGCCGCTCGCAAGCCTTCTTCCGAACTGAAGAAATGGAGCATGTTGTCGTATATCGGACAGGTGATTTATACTTTCAAGGATAAGTATATTTTGACGGGGAATATGCGTATCGACGGTTCTTCCCGGTTCGGTGCGAATAATAAGTATGGTTATTTCCCCAGCGGGGCGGTGGCCTGGAAAGTGGCGGAAGAACCGTTTATGAAGGATATTTCCTGGTTGTCGGATTTGAAAGTCCGGGCTAGCTACGGGTTGTCGGGAAATGCGAGTGCGCTTACTCCTTATCAGACATTGTCTAAATTGGATTATGCTGCGTATACGTTCAACGGCCAGGAAGCGCCGGGTTATTATGAATCGAAAATGCCGTCGGCCGACTTGAAATGGGAAACCACGAAGCAACTCGATTTGGGGTTGGATGTATCGGTGTTCGACAGAAGGCTGAGCCTGACCTTGGATTATTATCATAAAAATACGTCGGATTTGCTTCGTTCCATCGACATTCCCTCCATTACCGGTTTTCCCAATACTTTTGCCAATATGGGCGATTTGCGTAACCAGGGGGTGGAAGTGGGCATCCAGTCGGTGAATTTCGATGGCGAATTTAGCTGGCGTACTTCGTTTATGATCGGAGCGAATAAGAATAAACTCACTTCGCTGGGCGACGGTTCGGAAAAGATCGGTACGAAGCATTGGGTTGGCCGCCCGTTGGATATTGGCAACCGGTATATGGTTAAGGCCGACGGTATCTGGCAATTGGGCCAGGAAGAGGAAGCGGCCAAGTATGGAGCGGTTCCGGGCGATATGCGCTATGTGGATGTAGATCATAACGGCAAGATCGACGACGACGACCGGCAGTTTGTGGGTTCGTATTATCCGAATTTTTACGGTTCGATGACGAACGATTTTGCCTATAAGAATTTCGATTTAAGCGTCTTTCTGACTTTCGAACAGGGACGGGATATTTACAACGGAAATAATTATATTCTGTTGTCGGGCGCCGCATCCGATAATAACCGGGTGGAAATGTTGGATCGGTGGTCGCCTTCGAATCCGAATGGAAAGTACCCGAGGGCTTCGGCTACGAGGAACAACCGGCTCAGTACCACCACCAGCGAGTTCCTGGAGGATGGCAGTTATCTGAAAATAAAGAATATCACCTTGGGCTATACGATGCCGTCGGCTTGGATTTCGCGGCTGGGCATGTCTTATTTCCGGGTTTATGCGTCGGTAAGTAACCCGTTTACCTTTACCGGCTATACGGGCATGGATCCGGAAGATGGCGATATATGGAATGACGACCGCAAGTGTTCCTATCCGATTACGACCACGTATATGTTGGGCTTACAATTAAAATTCTAACCTTAAAAGAAGAAGAGAGACATGAAAAAGATCATTCGATATATGGTTCCGGCTTGTATTTTGCTCTGCACCTCGTGTGACAGCTTTCTGGAGGAAAAACCGCAATCCTTCCTTTCGCCGGATAATTTTTATCAGACTGCCGATGATATCAATGCGGGGTTGAATGCGGTGTATCGGGCGCCGCAGGATCGGTATTCGCGCAACTGGGCCGGCCCGTGCTGGTTCGAGTGGGGCACGGATATCGAGGAAATTACCGATAAGTCTACCTGGGCGCATCATAACGAGATTGCCCGGTTGCCGTCTACTTTCAATGCGTCGTCGACGATTCCGGAAGATTTTTGGAAGTATACCTATAATCATATCAAGGACGATAATAATTTATTGAAGGCGCTTCCGAATGTGCCCATCAGCAACGAGGCGAAGACCTTGATAGAAGGGCAGGCGCGGGCTTTGCGTGCATTTTTGTATTTCGATGGGGTAAGGGTGTTTAACGAATTGCCTTTGTTGCTGGAGTCGAATACGGATGTGGCTTATTTGAAAACGGTGCCCCGAGCCGGTACGGCTGCTGTATACGAGGCGATTATCCAGGATCTGGAATTTGCCGCTTCGGTATTGCCCGATCGGTGGGATAGCCCGGCGGATGCGGGAAAGATAACGAGCGGCGCGGCGGCGGCGATGTTGGCGAAAGTGTATCTGACGATGGCTGGTTTTCCGTTGAAGCAAACCGAGCAATTGGAGAAGGCCAGGCAGGTGTTGGAAGATTTGGTGGATCATAAGAAGTACGGTTCGCATTACGCGTTATTGCCGGAGTACGCCCAGCTTTTCGATGAAGCGACAGGGCCTGGCGCAGAAGGGGTGTGGACGATCAATTTTACCCGCGGAACGTTCGGACAGGGTAGCCAGTGGCATACGGAGTTTGCTCCGCTGGAATTGTATTATGCCGGCGGACTGGGCCTGACGTATGGCGGGGGCTGGAGTAACGGATTGCCCACCGACCTGTTTTATAAGAGTTACGATCAGGTGAACGATAAGCGGTTTAAACATACGTATTGGTTGTCGACGGCTGAAATTCCCGAGGAATATGATGCGTTGATGCCCAAGGATGCGGATGGGAAACCGCAGCATATTACGTTCTACCGGCCGCATATCAAGAAATTCCGCGAGAAGACGCCGAATGATAATTCGCAGGGTACGGGGCTTGATCATTCCATTATCCGGTATGCGGATGTGTTGCTGATGTATGCCGAGGTGTTGAACGAGCTGGGCGATTCCCGGTGTTATACTTACCTCAACCAGGTGCGCGAACGGGCGGGATTGAAACCGCTGTCGGGTCTGAGCCGGGAGGAATTTCGGGAGCATATGATGTTGGAACGGGCTTGGGAGCTTTGTTTCGAAGGCGACCGGAAGTTCGATTTGCTTCGCTGGGGTGTGTATTGTACCCGTACGCCGGAATGGAATCCGCAGGTGAAGGGGAATATCCAGGAAGGAAAGCATGAGTTTTGGCCGGTGCCGAAATCGGAACGGGATATTAATGCGAATCTGTCGCAGAATCCCGGATGGTAAATTGTGGTATGAATTAATGAATGAAATGGAATGAAAAATCAATTGGCTTTTTTGATTTTATTACTCGCTTTTCCCGGCTTCCTGAAAGGGCAGCCGGTGGGGGCGGGGGCCGACGGGAGGTCGTGGACGCTTAAAACCCGGTCGGCGCTGTATCGGGTGGCTGTTTCCGATGCGGGCGGCGTGAATATGGTTTATTTCGGAAGTAATAAACAGGATGCGGGTTTACTGGCGCGTCCGCTGGGAGAAGAGGTGACGGTGCGGGGCGGTTATTCCGCTACGACGCCGATGTTGGAAGCTGTCTTTGCGGATGGGGTGAGAGACATCGAATTGGTTTTCGAGGACGCCCGGGTGGTGGAAGAAGGTGGTTATGCTACCTTGGTGATCCGTCAGAAGGATAAGTTTTATCCGCTGGGGGTGACGGAATATATCCGGGTGCTTCCCGAGTATGATGTATTGGAGAAGTGGATCGAGATTCGCAATACAGGGAAAAAGGAGCGGATGGTGGTAGAGAATGTGCAGTCCGGAACGTTCTTTCTGCCCAAGCATGCCTATGAACTGACGCATTTGTCGGGGGCGTGGGGATCGGAATATCAGCCGCAGTCTACCTTGCTGACGCAGGGAGTGAAAACGCTTCAGGTGAAGGATTTCCGTTCGTTCGGCTCTTCGTTTTTTGCTGTGCGTCCGGCCGGCGAACGGGCCGAGACGGTGGGGGAAGTGTGGTTTGGTTCGTTGCAATATAGTGGCAACTGGCGGACGGATTTTGAGAAGTATCCTACCGGCGAAGTGCAGGTGACGGCGGGCATGAATAATTGGGATCAAACGATTACCCTGAAGGCGGGGGCGGTGTTCGTTACGCCTAAATGGATCGTGGGGTATACGCCCGGCGGTATGGAAGGGGTTTCGTTGAACTTGGCGGCTTATACGCGCCAGAAGGTGTTGTATCCTTCTCATCGGGATAAGGTGCGGCCTGTGCTTTATAATAGTTGGTACGCGACGGCTTTTGATGTGAATGAAACGCATCAGTTGGCGTTGGCCCGGACGGCGAAAGCGCTGGGCGTGGAGATGTTTGTGATCGACGACGGTTGGTTCAAGGGCCGCGTAAACGATCATGCCGGCCTGGGAGACTGGACGGTGGATAAAAAGAAGTTCCCCAACGGGTTGAAGCCGATGATCGATCAGATTCATGGTATGGGGATGGGCTTCGGGATTTGGATCGAACCGGAAATGGTGAATCCGAATAGCGATTTGTACCGGGCGCATCCGGATTGGGTGTTTCATTATCCGAACCGCACGCGGCATGAGGGCCGGAATCAGTTGATTTTGAATTTGGCGCGGGAAGATGTGTATCAGTATTTGTATACCTGTTTTTCCGGGTTGCTCCGCGAGAATCCGATCGATTTTATCAAGTGGGATATGAACAGGGCCTTGACGGATCCGGGATTTCCTTCGGCCGCAACGGAAGAACAGCGGTCGGTGCGGGTGAAGTATGTGCAGAATTTGTATCGGTTGTTCGAGGCGTTGCGCAAGGAGTTTCCGGATGTCTGGTTCGAGAATTGCGCCAGTGGCGGTGGACGGGTGGATCTGGGCATGATGGCGCTCACGGATTTTAGTTGGGCGAGCGATAATACCGATCCGGTGGAACGTACGTTTATCCAGTATGCGTTTCTGAATGCATTTCCGGCTAATTCGATGATTAGCTGGGTGACTCAGGAAGATTGGCATCGCCAGAAGCCGTCGTTGGAGTTTAAGTTCGACGTGTCCATGTGCGGGGTACTCGGCGTGGGCTATGATCTGACGAAGTGGACGGACAAGGAGCTTGCGGTGGCGCGTGAAAAGATTGCCCGGTATAAGGAAATTCGCCAGACGGTGCAGTTCGGCGATCTTTATCGGCTGGTTTCTCCTTTTGAAACGAATCGCAGTGTGTTGCAGTTCGTGCAAAAGGGCGGCGACGAAGCGGTGGTGTTCGTGTATAATTTGGCGGAATATCCCGGTTTTGCCCGTCCGGGCGCTATCGGCTCGGAACCGGTGCGGTTGCGCGGGCTGGAGGCGGAAGCTGTGTATCGGATTGAAGGTTTCGATGCGGTGTATACCGGGGATATGCTGATGAATAAAGGCGTCGAATTTCCGGTGCGCGGGGCTTATAAAAGTGGTATATTTAAGGTAGTTCGCCAAAAATAAGGTATGAAAGCGGATGCTTTGGTATCGGCTGATCGGTTCGGAGAAGGCAGGCTCGGCTTTCCTTCTTCCGAACTGATTACGCTTCGGAACCGGAACGGGCTGACGGCTCAGTTTACGTCGTATGGGGCCCGATGGGTGAGTATGTGGGTGCCCGATCGAAGGGGGCATATGGAAGATGTGGTATTGGGGTTTGATACTTTGCAGGAGTATCGCGCGGCTCAGGAGCAGTACCATGGGGCGATCGTGGGGCGTGTTTGCGGACGTATCGCCGGGGCATCTTTCGATTGGGAGGGCGAAACGTATCGTTTGGCGACGAATGATGTGTATGGGAAGCCGTTGCCGAATCATTTGCATGGTGGGTTGGCTGCTTTTCATAATCGTTTTTGGGAAGGACGGTTTGCCGTGAATGAGGCGGGGGAGGAGTCGGCTGTCTTTACTTGTCTGTCGAAAGAGGGGGAAGAGGGGTATCCGGGGAATCTGAAAGTGCGGGTGACGTATACGCTTCATGCTACGAACCGGCTGAGTTTGTGTTGTGAGGCGATTTCCGATCGGGCGACGCCGGTGAATTTGACGAACCATGCATTTTTTAATTTGGATGGGGGCGCGGCCGGTCAGGACATGCTTTCGCATCGGTTGAGGCTTTGCGCTTCTCGACTGGTTGAATGTGATGAAGAATTGGTGCCTACCGGACGTTTGCTTTCGTTAGAGGGGTCTTTGCTCGATTTTCGAGAAGGCCGGGTAGTGGCGGAGGCGTTGCAAAGTGACCAGTTCGGTATAACGGAGAATAAAGGTTTTTCGCTTGCGTTTGCTTTGGATAGGGAGGGGGAGGAGCTGTCTTTGGCGGCTGAGTTGACTTCGTCTGCAAGCGGAAGAAAATTAGCTATTTACACGAATCAACCTTCTATGCAGGTATATACCGGCTATTTTATGGATGGTACGGATGTGGGGAAAGGGGGCGTGCCTTATTTTGCTAGTGCAGGGATTGCATTGGAAACGCAGGGATTTCCGGATGCGGTGCATCAGGCTGCTTTTCCGTCGGTCTTTTTGTTGCCTGGGGAGGTGTATCGGCATGTGACGGCGTATGAATTTGGAATTAGGGGTGATTAGTTTGGTTTGAATTTGATTTTTTAGAGTGGGGAGTTGTGATTTCGGTTTGTCGAAATCGGGTGTTCTGTTTCTTATGGTTTGCTATAAGGCGTAGAATGTAGCTATCTCTGTTTCCTTGCCACTGCCGGAAGGCGAAGAGAAAAGTGGATTATCTCTTTGCTTTCCGGCTTTTTTTCGTCTGTCTGGGTGGACAAATATGTATTTCTTCGTACCTTATATATAGCGTTTATTTTGCTTGTTTGGTGTTCTATTTAGGAGAATTTGGGTTGTAATTTTTTTTTGA
>DBFJSK010000218.1:0-6542 GCA_048403675.1 Tannerellaceae bacterium
TGTATATTATTTTTCGCTTCCTCCCAACGGCGTTATCTCTTGCCAGCTTCGGCTATTGATGATCGTTCGGCCAGAAAGCGGGTTTGTTTTTCGTGCCGGTTGCGGTACATTCCACACACTTCACGTTGGCCCACATCTTGGGGCGGGGATAGGAATCGGGCGTGATGATCGGCCGCAGATCCAGCTTATACATGGCCGTATCCGGCAAGTCCCATTTCAAACGCTCGTTACAATCGTAAGGAATATATTCGTAAATCTTCGTCGGGTCGATAAAAACCCGTTTTTCAGTCGTGTAGGCCACATCAACGTAACCGATTACCGGAACTTCCGGATTCGTCACACAACTGATGTTCCCTTTCAGCTCGGAAGGCTGCGGCGTGAAAAGGCCGCCCATTTCCTCATTGAGCGTTCGTTTTTCTTTATAATACTGATAGCTCTCGGCCGTGAGGGTGCGTTGCCTGACGGTGATGCAGTAAAGATAGGAAAGCCGTACGTCGGTACAGGGAATGGCGTGAATAGACTGATTCACGATCCGGTTTTCCGTCAGTTCGCCGGTCGAGGCCAGGAGTATTTTCTTCGACGTATCTTTATTCCAGCAGAAAAAGAAAGGATTGACCTTTTCTTCGTAATACGAATGCGTGACAGGATCGAAGAAATAATGAACATCATATTGGGCGGTAAACTCCCAGTCTTCCTGAAACGTCCAGAGATAATAACCGTCGGGACGTTCGTCGTCGTGCGTGGAAACGAAAATTTCCAGCGGCTCCCCAGCGGCAGCCTTATGCCAGGAAATACTGTCTATCGCGGGCGACGAAGTAGGAGCCAAGTATTCCGAGCGGTAAGTTTCCCCCCCCGTGGAAAACTCCAGGCAATACGCGGCCGATGGAATCAGTGCTTCCATGGCGAGCCGGTAATGCCCCGGCGTGCTTTCCCGGGCCGGGCCGAATACAGTTCCGTTATCACATCGCACGTTCACCGTCGCCCCCGTTTCGGGCCAAAAAGAAGAATCGGCCGAGAGCGGCACGCTGCGGCTCAATATAAATTCAATCGTCGTATCACCGGTAATAAATCCTTCCACCACCAAACGGTTGCTTTCCTGATACCGGGAAGGCGTGGAGTAATCGGTGATACATCCGAAAAAAAAGCAGATGATGAGGCTTCCTAGCCCAAATCGTATCGCGTTACGTTTCATTTTACTCGTTTTTTATACATAATCTATCTCTATCTTCTCAGCTTTCCCCGCGCATCCGCCCCCTCCCGTTGCCGGATAAGCATCCGTCGGCCCGGCCGATACGCTCCGGTAGAAAATCGGTATCGTAAAAGACTGGCCACGCTCAAGGTGGAAAAAAGGAACTTGTCCTGCATGCTTATTCTCCTTCGATACGCAAGGTGCCACATCCGCGTATCGGCTGTCCGTCCGGAGCTAGCCCCTCCACCGTAATCAGGTAATCGCCTTCCATATCCGACGCGTAACAACTGGTTTCCACCTCCGTCGCCACGCCTTTCAACGACGGATTCCAGTACAGCGTATGCCGGAAATCAGGCAACCGCGAGGCAATCGCGCGCTCCGTATCGTACACTTTGCCTTCCTGGTTGCGGGCGATGGCTGTACCTTTGTAATTGAGCAACTGCGAGCCGGCCCCGAGACGGAGTTCGGGAAAACGGTGGCGAGGCGTATAAAAAGCTATGATTCCCTCATATACCCGGTTGCCGAATACGTAGGTTCCGGTGTAAATATCGATCCGACTCAGGCGGTAAGGATTATAACCGAGCATCACTTCATGATTCGCCAGCGGAATGCCATCGAGCAAAACCAACGTATTGCCGTTGTTGAAACCCTGCTTTTCCTCTTTCCGGACACAGAATTTCATTTGGTTCGCGATTTTGCGGATTTGCACGCCCAGGATAAATTCCGTAAAGGTCTGTTCCACCGTCTTAAAGCGGACATACTCGTCGAGCTTATAACTGCGAATCGGCGTAAAGCGGCAGCCATAGTCCGGGCCTGCGGCTTCCCCCGCCTCTCCCGGCCCGCCTCCGGCCCCGCGGGAGGTTTCCCCTGCCGGCCCGTCGTTGTCGGCCACGCTATCCGTGTCGAACAAATACTGCGTTTGCAAAGCCACGCTCCGCTCTTGCAGCGCGGCTTCGTTTCGTTTCCGAAGGCCCAAGGCAGGCAGAGGAACCGGCGTATGCGAGGCAAACCCGGACTTCAGGTCGATCCGGTACGCCGCGGTATCAAGGCTCTCCACGCTGGCTACCACTTCCTGCACCCCCGCCAGCGCGTCGGCGTAAAAACGGACGGTGCGATCGGGGGCGATCTGTCCGCTGAACAACCGGATCCGGCCCCCCGGCATAGCCACGCTCGCAAGCAAGCCGTCGGGTAGCGGCACGGTAGCGGGAGCGCCGGCGCTTTGAGGGCTATCCGTGCCGGTAGCCGGCACTATTTTTCCGCTCAGGATCATGCCTTCGTACTCCGGCGCATACTTGTCGGACAAGGGCTGGCGGGGCAAGACGCCGAGCTGGTTTTTCCACCGGATAATATCGGCCGGTTCGGCCGGCGGCAAACTGTCCAGACGCGTAATCGAGAGCGCCAGATCGGCCCCGCGGGGAATCCCTTCGATACGAACCCGGATCCGTCCGCGGGTAGGATAACGCGGCTGATCGGTGGCGATCCGCAAGGTAGAAGGCTGCGACGTAAAGGAAATGCCGGGGGCGCTGTCGGACTCTTTGGACGCAACCGGCCCTTCTGCGGGCGGCAATTCTTCCACCCGGTCGTCGGGCGAAGCCGTCCAGGCATTATAGATCCGGATAAGTTTCGAAAAATAGACCGCTTCCCCTTCGTTGCGCATCTGGCGCGTATACCCCGACAGCCGGTAACAACCCGAAGGAAGGGTAGGGGGAATAACCAGCGCTCCCCACCCGCTGCCGCGGTTCAAGGACAATTTCACCCGTCCACCGGCCGCGCCTCGGGCGTCTACCAGCTCCGCATACCCCACCCGGCTGAAAGAGGCCGGGCGGCCCTCCGCGTCGGTAAGATACATCTTCAGCCAAAGCGTTTCTCCGGAAAGATAAAAATCCTTGTCGGTTTGCACATACACCCGTTCGCGTATCTCGCCCGCCGCGACCCAGGCAGCCGATGGCGGCAAAAACAACAGCAGAAACGACAGCAGAACAGCCTGATGTAATTTGTATGGATTCATAAATTTTCAGAATTTGATATTATACGTAATATAAGGAATAGGCACGCCGAATATCGACATCTGATACCCCTTTATCATGCCCTGCTCCGTGATATAATAAACCGAATACGCGTTCTTGCGTCCCGTCAGGTTGTATACTCCAATCGATAACGAGCTATGCGTCAGTAAAGTCAACTTGTGGCTCGGCTCGATATTGAAAGAAAGATCCACCCGGAAATAATCGGGGATGCGCACCTTGTTCCGGTCGGAATAAAAAACCATTTCCGTGCCCAGCTCGTGATCGTAATACTTCGAAGCCGGCAACGTAACCGGGCGCCCGGTACTGTAATCGCAGTTGACCGAAACGCTATACCGCTGGGTGAATTTGAAATTGCCCACCACCTTCACATCGTGCGGCTTGTCATATTCGGCCGGATACCATTCGCCCCGGTTCACCGGCTCTTCGATACGCGGATCGTTTTGCCGGAGCTGCGTGCGCGAATACGTGTAGGCGATCCATCCGTTCAGCCGTCCCGACGGCTTCTTAATCATACATTCCACCCCGTAGGCCCGTCCTTCGGTATTGATTACGTCGGTTTCCAGGTGATGGTTCATCAGCAACTTGGCCCCGCTGCGGTAATCGAGGTAATCATCGATGAATTTGTAGTATCCCTCCAAAGACGTTTCCAGCCCTAAACCGGGCAAGTTCCAATAAATGCCCGCCGCAGCCTGCGATCCCTTTTGCGGCCGGATATTTGCGTCGCTCAACTTCCAGGTATCCGTAGGCGATACCACCGTCGTATTCGAAATCTTGTGAATATATTGCCGCATCGAGTTGAAGCCGGCCTTTACCGACAAATCGTTCGAAATCGCATACCGCGCCGACAAGCGGAACTCCGGGCCGAAATAAGTCTGGAAAATTTTCCCTTTGCCCGCCCGCACCGTATCGGTCACATTCGTTTCCGAAGGCAATCCGGAAGGGTCGTAGGTATAATAAGTACGATCGCCCAACGCATTGAACATCGAAAGCCGCACGCCCCCGTACAACGAGAGCGCCGGCGTGACCTCCCATTTATAACCGGCATACACGGCCGATTCCAGCGCCTTTTCTTTTTGCAAGGCGTCGGGCACCACCAGCGATTCGCCGGTGGAAGGGGCAAACGTGCCCGGATTCACCAGATAAAGCAGCGTGCTTAGCCCGAAATCGAGCGTATGGTTGTCGGCCAGGTAACTGGTAAAATCGAATTTGGCGAATCCCTGATTAATATCGAACCCCAGCCGGTAGGCATTCACGTCGTTTTCGATGGTATGCGTTTCGTAATCATAATGATCGTACCCAGCCGTAAACGAACCGATAAATTCGGGCTTGAAAATATGCCTCCATTTCACGGAAGCGTTCGCGTTCGCATAACCATATTTCTCGTCGCCCTGCAAGCTGAACCGGTCGTGGCTGTAATATCCGTTCACAGCCACGTTGTCACGCTGGCTGAACGTATGCGACAGGGTGGCCGACAAGTCGTAAAAACCGGCATTCCCGTTGTTGTACCCGCTCTTGCGGGGAAGTTTTTTCATGATCCAGTCGGAGTAAGTGGTACGTCCGCTCAGCAGCAGGGAGGTCTTGCCCTTCACCAGTGGCCCCTCCAGCGTGAGCCGGCTCGTCAGGATGCCGATGCCGGCCGAACCGGAGAACTTTTCCTTATTGCCTTCCCGCCCGCTGATGTCGAGCACCGACGAGATGCGTCCGCCGTATCCCGCCGGAATGCCGCTTTTATAAAGTTCGGCATCCTGGATCATATCCGAATTGAACGCCGAGAAGAAGCCGAACAAGTGGCTCGGATTATAGACCGTTCCGCCATTGAAAAGGATCAGGTTCTGATCGGTCGCTCCGCCGCGCACATTGATGCCGCCGGCGGCTTCCCCCACCGTTTTCACGCCCGGCAAGGTCTGGAGAATCTTCAGAATATCGGCTTCGCCGAACGCAGTGGGGATATTTTTGATTTCTTTCATTTGCAGCTTTTCCAGCCCCAGTTGCGTTTCTTTTACGTTTTCGATCCGGCCGGAAGTAATCACGACTTCATCCAGGACGTACGATTCTTCTTCCAGCTCTATATCGAGCTTCCCGTCGTTGTTGAGCCGGATTTGCCGGCGCGTATTTTTGATGTCCACGCCCGAAAGCTCGATTTCCCGGCGTCCCGGGGGTAGCCACAACTGGTAGCGGCCCTCGTGATCGGTCGTGCCGGCTATCCAGGGCTTGCGCAGCAGGATGGTCACACCCGCCACCGGCTCGCCGGTTTTGAAATTGGTAATCCGGCCCTCCAGGCGCACACGCGAAGGAAGGGGGCTTTCGGGCGGACGGCCGATTTCGTATACTTTGTTTTCCGACGAGGCTTTCCGGTTTTGTTGGCTGGCCATCAAGCCGGCGTACGAGTCGTCTTGGGCGCCTTCTTTCCCGGCGGGTTGGCGGAACAAGTCGCCGGCCAGCGGCAGATAAAGCTCTTTTTCGGGCAAGACGAAGATGTATTTTTCGCGGAATAAGGTGATTTTTAACGGGGTGGAGGCCAGCGCCCGGGCAAGGGCCTCGCCTACGGGCTGCCGGTCAGCATCGAGGCTGATGTAAAGGCTGTCGGTATCGGCCGGCCGGCAGAATATGCGGTAGCCGGTTTGTCTTTCGACCGCTTCGAATACTTCGGCGGCCGGTCGGTTTTCCATCCGGAGGGTGAGGATTTGCTGGCTACGGGCTGAAAAACTGCCGAAAAATAACCCCATGCCGATAAGAAGGTGTGTGTATTTCATAAAGTTGATGTATAGCGTAAAGGGGACAAGAGGAATAAGAGGGGTATCCCCCCGGTACGTGCGGCTGCTTACCGGAGTGTTTCGTAATACCGGGCCAGCGCCGTGAAAGC
Organism: Tannerellaceae bacterium; assembly: GCA_048403675.1. Lineage (GTDB taxonomy): Bacteria > Bacteroidota > Bacteroidia > Bacteroidales > Tannerellaceae > Parabacteroides. Next base: position 6,080 of record DBFJSK010000218.1, read on the forward strand.
TTCTTCCTTTTTATCTTTTTTGAAGCTGAGCTGCTGTTGTTTGATGTAGGCTTTCAGGGCCTTGGCATGCCCGGGCATGCATTTGAGCAGAGCCGATTTGCTTTTCACGGTTTTCCACTTTTGTCCGTCGAAGAAGTAATAGCGTCGGATCGGCTTGAAGCGGATGCGGATCACCTTGTTGGTTTCTTCGCGCAACGTCTCCATCCACGACCGGGCCACGAGGGTGCACCGGCTTCCTTCGTGCAGCCGGAAGTAATAGCCGGCGGGTAGCTGTGACATGGTTTCTTTCGTGGCATCGTTGTAGAATAGGGTGTGGCCGTGCAGTTTCACGGAATCTACTTGTGCGGCGGGTACGACCAGGTGAAAACGTTGGTCGGGCGAACGCACAATCAGTTGTTGTTTGTAGAGGTCGATGCGCAGGTGAACCTGGCTATAACGAAGCCCCCAGGCGTATAAGTCGCCC
>DBFJSK010000219.1:0-19485 GCA_048403675.1 Tannerellaceae bacterium
ACAGCTTCCTCTACTACCTGGAAAACCAACACGCCATCACCGACCAACACCTCGCCTCCTACCTACTAACAGTCGTTAAACACAAATGCATCAATTACCTGAAACGCCAGACCTTCGAAGCAGAAGCCCGCGATTACTTCCAATCGTCGGAAGCCTGGGAACTCCAGCTTAAAATCAGCACCTTGGAAGCCTGCAATCCCGAGCAACTCCTATCCGACGAAGTCCAAAACCTGGTACAAAAAGCCCTCGGCTCGATGCCAGCGCAAACGCGCGATATTCTCATCCGGAGCCGTTACCAATCCCAAACGAATAAAGAAATCGCCGCCGAACTGCATCTCAGCGTCAAAGCTGTAGAATACCATATGACTAAAGCCCTGAAAATACTGCGTACCGTGCTGAAAGATTATTTCCCCCTTTGGTTACTCTATTTCTAAAAGCACGCCTTTTAATTTTATTAACATATAATTTTCCCGGGCGGTTTAGGGTTTCTCTGCTTTTGTTTGCTTCTATTTAAAAGGGACAAAATGGAAAAAGAAACGCTCTATAAATTTTTTGCCGGATCGGCTTCCGACGCCGAAAAGAAAGCCATCCGGCTATGGCTGGAAACAGACGCCTCCCATCACCGGGAGCTGCTGAAAGAACGCGCCTTCTACGACGCAGTGATGCTGGCCGACGAGAAACAAATCACGGCCCGGCACCGGCCGGTCTACTCCTTCCGGAAGCTGGCCGGCGAAACGCTGAAATGGGCAGCCGTCCTCGTGGCGGCCTTCCTGTCAAGTTATCTAATTTTACAGAACCGGGAAACCGCTTTCGAAACGGTCGCCAACACCATTACCGTCCCCCCGGGACAGCGCGTCAATCTCTCCTTATCCGACGGCACGAAAGTCTATCTCAATGCAGGTTCCACCTTCACCTATCCTTCCCTCTTCGCCGACGATACACGGCAAGTAACGCTCGACGGGGAAGCCTTTTTCGAAGTGTCGTCGCACAAAAAACGTCCCTTTGTGGTACATACCCATGCCTGCGACGTAGAAGTACTGGGAACAAAATTCAACGTCGATGCCTATGCCCGGGAACACACCTTCTCGGCCGCCCTGATGGAAGGCAAGATCAAAGTGAAAGACAATCTTCACCCCTCCCCCGCCATCCATCTCTCCCCCGCGCAGCAAGTCACGCTGAGCGGGCAGCGACTGGCCGTCAGCTCCATCCGCGATTATGACATTTACCGGTGGAAAGAAGGACTTATCTGCTTCAAAGATCTGAATTTCATTGCGTTGATGAAGCGAATAGAGAAGTATTACGGCATAACGCTCATTATTGAAAACCCGTCCTTAGCCAAGCATTCTTTCAGCGGCACCTTCCGCATATCCGACGGAATCGAGAATCTGCTGCGCGTACTTCAAAAAGACGTCGGCTACCGGTATACCCGTTCGGAAGACGGAAATACGATCTATATACACTAAACATGTTTCACCTATCTAATCGTTCTGCCTATGGAAAAGGAATAAATCTCCATGAAAGCGCGCTTTCTTTTTCTGTCCCGCTACTGATTTTACGTAACCTTTAAATGTAGAAATGTATGAAAAAACACACCCAACAACCTCCTACGCCGGATTCATTCCTACGGACGGCGCTGCTGTTCTTCTTCTTATTTGTCTGCACCCTCTCGCTCGGCGCAGCCGGTACGCAATCGCAAAATGCGTTGATTACGCTTCATAAAAACAATGTCGATCTCTTGAATATCATGCAAGAGATCGAAAAGCAATCCAACTATCTATTCGTTTACAACAAAGAAGTCAACGTGCACCAGGCCGCTACCATTCACGTAGCGGAGAAACCCTTGCACGAAGTTCTGCAACACCTCTTTCAAAATTCGGAAGTCCGCTTTGCCATCGAAGGCTCGTACATCGTACTTTCCGCCAACAAGCCGGGCGAAACGCCCTCGGTCGCCCAATCCCGCCCCCCCGTAACCGGTACGGTGACGACGGTGGATAAAGAACCCATGCCGGGCGTTACCATCATGATAAAAGGCACGAATACAGGTACCATTACCGGCATAGACGGGAAATATACCCTCGACGTAGCCTCATCCGCGAGCGTGCTGGTCTTCTCCTTTGTCGGTTATCAAACCGCGGAAAAAGCCGTCGGCAACCAGCGTATCCTCAACATCTCCCTGAAAGAAGATGTCCGCGCCATCGACGAAGTAGTCGTAACGGCACTGGGTATCAAGAAAAAAGAAAAATCGCTGACCTATGCCACCCAGGTAGTAGGCGGCGATGAACTGATCCGCGCCAAAGACGTGAACATGATTAATTCGCTGGCCGGGAAAACAGCCGGCGTGCAGATCAACCGCAGCGCCTCCGGACTGGGCGGTTCGGTGAAAATGGTCATACGCGGTTCGCGTTCCGTATCGGGCAGCAACCAGCCCTTGTACGTAATCGACGGCGTGCCCATCAACAGTTCCGCCAACGATGCCACCTCCACCACGATCGGCGGCGATAACGATGCCGGCAATCGCGACGGCGGCGACGGTATTTCCAACCTCAATCCGGACGACATCGAAAGCATGAACATCCTCAAAGGCCCCGCCGCCGCCGCTTTGTACGGCAGCTCGGCCGCCAACGGCGTCGTGGTGATTACCACGAAGAAAGGAAAAGTAGGACGTACGAACGTCACGTTCAGTTCGAATACGACGTGGGAAAATGCGGCCTACGGCATTCCGGAATTTCAGAACTCCTATGGCGGCGTCACGTCCAGTTGGGGCGATCCTATCCAGGGAAGCCCGGATTATACCAAGGACTTCTTCCGGACAGGCGTCACCACGATCAACTCGCTTTCGTTGAGCGCCGGTTCGGAAATGATGCAGACCTATTTCTCGTATGCCAATACCTACGGCAAAGGGGTGGTAGAAAACGCGAATCTGAACAAGCATAATTTCAACTTCCGCGAAACGGCCAACTTCTTCCAAAACCGTTTGCAGGTGGATGCCAATGTGAATTTGATGTTTCAGGATGTAAAGAACCGTCCGTCGCCCGGCGGATTTTACCTGAACCCGCTGGTAGGTTTGTACAAATTCCCGCGCGGAGGCGTGCAAGGAGGCGAATCCTTCGACCACTACCGCACGCAGTACAAGGTGATGAATGCCGAGCGCAACATGTATCTGCAAAACTGGTACACCGCTCCGACCAGCTTCGATCAGAATCCCTACTGGCTGACGAATATGTTGCCCAGCAACGACAAACGCTACCGCACGATCGCCAACCTGAGCTTGTCGCTCAAACTGACCGATTACCTCACCCTTCAGGCCCGGGGCAACGCCGACTTCGTATCGGACGCCTACGAAATGAAAATGTTTGCCGGAACCGATACCTCCATTGCCGGCACCAACGGCCGGTACATTACCGACGAGTCGCACGATTTGAGCGTGTACGGAGATGCCATGCTGACCTATCAGCAGAAATTCAACCACTTCTCCGTCACCGCCACCCTGGGCGCCAGCATCAAGGACGAAACCGGAAAGAGCATCGGATTCGACTCGTTCGGGGGCGGCTTATACAACCCGAATATCTTCTCGGCGGGAAATATCGACCACAATAACGGCTCGCCTTCACTCGATAAATACCACGAGCAGAACCAGGCGGTGTTCTTTTCCGGCCAGGTAGGCTTTAAAGACTGGTTGTTCCTGGATGTAACGGCCCGCAACGACTGGACATCGACCCTGGCTTACACCCGCTATAAAAATAAAGGATTCTTCTATCCCTCGGCCGGTTTGACGTGGGTGATGAACGAAGCGCTCGGAATGCCCTCGTGGATCGATCTGGGCAAGGTACGCGGCGCCTGGTCGAAGGTAGGCAACGGACTGCCCCGATACCGCAGCCATCCGTTGAACGGCGTAGGCCGGGGCGGCGTAATCAGTTATAACACGACGGCGCCTTTCGACGAATTGAAACCGGAAATGACCACTTCGACCGAAGTCGGTACGGAATGGCGCTTCTTCGGCAGCCGGCTGGAGTTCGACTTCACATATTATCAAACCCATACCAAGAATCAGTTATTTTCTTTGAGTGCGCCTTCCGGCTCCAAATACACCACTTATTATGTGAATGCGGGAAATATCAAGAACGAGGGGGTTGAAATCGTTTTGGGCGGTACGCCGGTGATGACAGGCGATTTCCGATGGAAGACGTCCTTCAACTTCGCCCGCAACCGCAACAAGGTAGTCGAACTGGCGGAAGACCTGGGCTACTTCAGTTTCGGCGGCGGCGGCTCCAACAGTTACAGCATGCGGTTGGAAGTAGGCGGTTCGTTCGGCGATATTTACGGCCGGATGTTCCTGCGCGACGAGCAAGGCAATTACCAGTACGACGACGACGGCATGCCGATCGCCGACAAGTCGGATCTGAAAAAGATCGGCAACACGGCTCCCGACTTCAACCTGGGATGGCAGAATACCTTTACTTACAAAGGATTCACGCTGTATTTCCTGATCGACGGACGCTTCGGCGGCGACGTGATTTCGCTCACGCAAGCCGAACTCGACAAACAGGGTGTGAGCAAAGTAACCGGCGACGCCCGGCAGCAGGGAGGCGTACATTTCGACGGGAAAACGATCGAAGACGTGGCGCGTTTCTATACGATTGTGGGCGGTCGCGACGGCATTACCGAAAATTATATTTACAACGCGACCAACATCCGGCTGCGCGAACTCTCGCTAGGATATTCCCTACCCTCGAAATGGCTTGCCCGCCTGGGCGTAGTGCAAGGTGTGGATGTTTCGCTGATCGGACGTAACCTGTTTTTCTTCAAAAACGACGCTCCGTACGATCCGGACGGCACCTTGTCGGTAGGCAACAGCCTGCAAGGGATCGACGTATTCGGGATGCCGAGCACCCGCTCCTTCGGTTTTAATGTAAAAGTTAACTTCTAAACGGCCACTAGTATGAAAAAAATAAAAACCTATCTAACAGTAGCGCTCTCCTCTCTGATTTTGATGCCTGCTTGTACAGGACAGTTCGAAGAGATGAACACGCCGCCTTTCGGCGTCACCGACGAAGAGTTGGGCCAAGACAACAACTACATCGGGATGCACTTCCCCACTTTACAGAAATCCATCTACTACAACCGCAACGGCTGGGGCTGGGATTTTCAGTTGATCCAGAACCTGACGTCCGACATTTGGTCGGGCTATATGGCGACGCCTACCAATTTCAAAGGGGGCATCAATACCCAAACCTATGCCCTGACCAACGACTGGACGGATTATGCCTGGGATTACACCTACTCGGCCGTGATGACCAACCAGCTAAAGGTAAAAGAAAAATGCGAGCAGTTGGGCATGGACGTGTACGCGCATTTCAACGCGATCAACTCGATTCTGAGGGTTTTCGCCATGTCGCGTATCGCGGATGAATACGGCCCCCTTATTTATACCCGCTACGGAGAGACAAAGACCGGCGGCATTTACGACGCAGCCGAGCAGGCTTACAAAGTCTTTTTCGAAGAACTGACCGAGGCCAGCCGCGTGCTCGACGAATATCTCCGGAAATCGTCGTACGCTTCCATCGCCAAATTCGATATGGCCTACGGGGGCAAGCTCGATAAATGGCTCAGGCTTTGCAATACGCTGCGCCTGAGGCTGGCCATGCGCGTGGTAAAATACGATAAGGAATGGGCGCGCAAGGAAGCCGAAGCGGCGATAGCGGCCCCCGGCGGGGTACTTCAAAGCGGAGACAGTTTCATTATTTCCGGTTACGGCTGGTTGCATCCGCTTTATACTTGCTCGATCGAATATAACGACATATTCGTCAGTGCAAACGTCGTCTCCATTTTAGGCGGGTACGAAGATCCGCGCCTGGCGAAATTCGGGTTGGCCAAAGGAGAGGATATTGTAGGGGTACGCAGCGGAATCCCGGGATTGGAAGAGACGGCCGACAAATACAAGGGACTTATTTCCAATATCAACATCACTGCTTCTTCTCCGGCTACGGTGATGCCGGCGGCAGAAGCCTACTTCCTGTTGGCCGAGGCGGCGCTGCGGGGCTGGAATGCCGGCGGCGACGCCCGGAGCTTCTATGAAGAAGGTGTAGCGGCTTCGTTCAACGATTTCGGCGTTTCCGTGGGCGATTACCTGAACAGCTCCAAAGTGCCGGCTCCGTGGGTCGATCCGTTGGTAACGGAATTTAATGCGCCGGCCGCTTCCGCCGTAAGCCCCCGGTGGGAAGACGCCCGAACGGATGAAGAACGGTTGGAAAAAATTATAACCCAGAAATGGATTGCCGGTTTTCCCGAAGGCAAGAATGCCTGGGCCGAATGGCGCCGCACGGGCTATCCGAAATTATTCCCGGTATTGAAAAACGACAGTCAGGGATTGATAACAACCCAGTTCGGCGTACGCCGCCTGCCGTTTACCTTGGACGAACTGTCAAACAATCCGGAAGGATACGCCGCCGCCGTGCAGCTTTTGGGAGGCCCTGATAACGGAGGTACGCGCTTGTTCTGGGACGTCAGCAAAGGCAATTTCGACTAAGGTTGTACAGCCCCCCGGCCTCATTAAGAATTATTAACACGTATGATCGACCTTTATCGGGAGGATGAGAATACCTTGCTTTTTCTCCCGGATAAAAGGAACATCTGAATTTAACCTGTTCAGGCTATTGAATCCTGATTTTTCAATAGCCTGATTTTAATCTGATCGTATATGAAGAATATCATTCACCCTATCTGCCTTGCGGCCGGTTTGCTTTGTGCGCCGGCAGTCTGGCTTCACGCCCAAGTAGATGAAAAATTAAAGGCCGACCTGATCCGGACGGGCTATGTGCATAGCCCGCTGCCGCTGGACGAAACGAAGGCGTTCGAAACTTTCGGGCTGCAAAAGAAAGTGCTGGAATCGGTCATGCTTTGCGACATGGAAGATTTTTCCAAGTGGACACACAAGGGAATCGGCCGGATGGAACAAACCGGCCAGCGAAGCAAATCCGGCGCGCATAGCCTCCGGCTAGCTGCGCCCTCCCATCCCGAAAAGATGTTGGATTGGGGCCTCGGGCGCGGTACCTGCCTGGCTTCTTACGACGTGGGAGGGGCGAACTGGGAAGAGTATAACCGCCTGAAGTTTTATATTTATCCTACGTGCGAAGGCGCCCGCAGCATCTACCTCAACCTTTACCTGGAGAACGACGGCGAAATCAAAGTACCCGATAAATACGGCCGGGAAGGCTATCATGAGATCAACCTGAAAAACAACCAGTGGAACGAATGTTTCGTGGAAATGTCCGGGTTGGCCCGCGACAAGGTGACGAAGCTGTCGTTCGCCATCGAAGTGTTCGGCCGGGAACGCACGATGGGCGACTCGCTCCGTTTCGACGTGGATGCGGTGGAACTCCAGAAAATAGAGAACCCCGAAACCGTGAAAGGTTGGATACCGGTCCGGAACCGGATCATTTTCCCGACCACCGGCTATCGCCTGGAAAGTCTGAAGAGCGCCATTATTCAGGTAGAAGACCACGACGGCCGGTTCCGATTGAAACGGGCCGATACACAGGACGTGGTGTATACGGGCCTTATCCGGAAAGAAAAAACCGGTTTAGGAGACTTCCAAACGATCGATTTCTCGGATTTCCGAACCGAGGGACGGTACGTCATTCAGGTGGGCGAAGTCGTCACGCAACCTTTCTACATTCATCAGGATGTATGGGAAGACTCCGCCTGGCGCATGGTCAATTTCTTATTCTGCGAACGTTGCGGCTATCCCGTACCCGGAAAGCACGGCGCTTGTCATACCGATTTGCATGCCACCTACGAAGGGCATATCATTCCGCTCAACGGGGGATGGCATGATGCGGCCGACATGTCGCAGCAAACTTTGCAGACGGGCGAGATTGCCTACTCCTTGCTTTGCATGGCCGATCGGGCAAAGCAAAAAGGGCATGTCCACCTTTACAACCGCTTGACCGAAGAGGCGCTGTGGGGTCTGGATTATGTAATGAAAACCCGTCTGGGCAATGGTTACCGGGCGCAGACCTGGGGCACGAATCTATGGACGGACGGCAAGGTGGGAACCGACGACGATGCCGGACGGCGCGAACTTTTGGTACATGACGGCGCGCTGGAAAACTTTCTGCTTGCAGGCATCGAAGCGTACGCGTCTCTGCAAATCGAAAACGACGAGGCGCTGAAAAACAACTTAAAGAAGATCGCCCAAGAAGATTTCGGGTATGCGATGGAGCGTTTTCGGAAACTGGGCTTCGCCGAACTGGTCAAGAAGGGGGGCGGCCATGCCGCGATGGCCTCCGAAAGCCAATACCATGCGAACATCTCCTGGGCCGCCAGCATGCTCTATCAACTGACGGGCGAACCGGCCTACGCCGACGAAGCCGCCCGTGCGATCCGTTACACCCTGCAATGCCAGCGCACCGAGCCGCTAAACGACAAAAACAAGACACGCGGTTTCTTTTATCGCGACCTGGCCAAAAAATCGATCGTGCACTATACCCATCAATCGCGCGATTATGCGTATATGGAAGCGCTGGCCGCTCTCTGCGAAACCCAGCCGGGCCACGCCGAGCACGACCGGTGGATGCAGGCCATAAGACTGTACGGCGACTACCTGAAGAATATCATGCACTATGTCTATCCGTACGGCATGCTGCCGAGCGGCGTCTACCACCGGGATGAGGTGAAAGACTCGGTGAACTTCTACGCCGTGCAGGTAGGTATTCGCAGCGGGGCGGAGAAAGATTATCAGGAACAACTTGCCAACGGCATCCGGTTGGATGAAGCCCACACCTTGCGTATTTTCCCGGTATGGTTCTCTTTCAAAGGAAACATCGCCGTGCATTTATCTACCGGCAAGGCGGCGGCTATCTGCGCGCGGGTACTGAACGACAAAGAACTGAAAGATATTGCCGAACAACAACTTGCCTGGGTCGTAGGCAAGAACCCCTTCGGTCAATCCCTGATCTATGGGGAAGGGAGTAATTACCCGCAACTCTATACCGCTCTGCCGGGGGAAACGGTGGGGGAAATTCCGGTCGGGATGCAGTCGTATTTCAATGAAGACGCCCCTTACTGGCCGCAATTCAATACGGCGACCTACAAAGAAGTATGGGGTTCCTCGGCGTCGCGGTGGTTGATGTTGATTTCGGAATTCTAGGAAAGGAGGGATACCAATGAGCGATCAAACGATTTATTCGCGGCGCAACCAGGCTATCGACATGCAAAGGGCGCTGACTATGTTCACCATGATTTTCGTGAACGATTTCTGGAAAATCCACGACGTGCCGCATGTGCTGGAACATGCCGCTTTCGGCGAGGACTTTATGGGACTGGCGGACATGGTCTTTCCCTGTTTCCTGTTCGCCGTAGGCCTGTCTATTCCCTATGCTATCGAACGCCGGTATGCCAAAGGTTTCTCGGCCGAATCCACCTTGGGCCACATTCTTTCCCGCACCTTCGCTCTGCTGGTGATGGGGGCCTTCATCACCAATTCGGAATTCCGGCTTTCGCCGGATGCGCCTTATTCTATCGGCGTGTATTGGTTTTTGATGGCCATCGGGTTTCTGGGCGTATGGAACCAGTACCCGAAACCCGTTTCGGAAGGGCAAAAGAATCTTTTCCGGGGCTTCAAACTGATCGGGGTGCTGGTGCTGCTCTACCTGGCTTTCACTTTCCGCAATCCCAAGGGCGGCGTATTCGGCGCTTACTGGGGCATTCTCGGTGCGATCGGCTGGACGTATCTGGTGTGTGCGGTAATTTACTTTTTCAGCCGCGACCGGTTGAAATACCTGATCCCCATCTGGGGCGCTTTTATCCTGATCTGCCTGCTCGGCACCCCTTTGCGGGAAGCTTTCGGAGGCAAACCCCTGCTGGATTTTCCCCAGCGTAACTTCTACGACGGCATGTTGGGCGTACTGCATGTGGGCAACGGGGCGCTTCCCGCCTTTACGATGGGCGGCATGCTATTGTCTATTTTCAGCGCCCGCTATGCCGATCGGAGCGACGGTTGGAAAATGAGCCGCGCCCTGCTGGCCGTCGCCGCGCTTTTTCTTGTCGGCCTTCTTTCGCATCATTTCTGGATCGTAGCCAAAATAGGAGCTACTCCGCCTTGGGTATTTTACGTAACGGCCAGCTCGGTCGGGCTGTATGCCTTCCTGGCTTACCTCGCGAGCCGCCGCATCACGGGCTGGTTCAACCTGATACGGCCCGCCGGAACGGCTACGCTTACTACTTACCTGATTCCTTATGTCTTTTACGGATTGGCGGACGTCACCGGTATTGTCTTGCCGGACTGGTTCACCCACGGATGGATGGGACTGGTCAACTGCATCTGCTTTGCCTTTGTGGTGATCGGCGTGACGGGGATACTGGAAAAACTATCTATCAAACTTAAAATTTAGCGTATATGAAAAAGAATCTTTTGCCAGCCTTTTTGCTGTTGTGCTTAGCCTCGGGGGTATTCTCGTGCCGGAAAGAAGCGAAGGAAGCCACGCAAGCTTATCCGATGTTCTGGACATGGCTGGATTACCGGCCGGGTATGAACTTCGATTCCATCTGCCAGGTGATGAACGACATCGGTATGGACGGCGTGATGCTGAACGCCCCTACCCCCGACGACTACCGCACAGCGATCCCGATTGCCCATAGACACGGCATCGAAGTGTATGCCTGGTTGTGGACGATGAATCTGGAACACGACCGCGACAAAATCCTGAAAGAACATCCCGAATGGTTCAGCGTAAACCGCAACGGCAAGAGTCTGGCGGATACCACGGCTTATGTGGGGTATTACAAATTCCTTTGTCCGGCGTTGCCCGAAGTACGCGCCTTCATCAAGGAAAAAATCAAGGCTTACTGCGAAGTGGAGGGGCTGAACGGGATTGCCATCGATTATCATCGTTTTGTAGACGTGGTACTTCCCACTACGCTATGGTCTCACTACGGCATCGTACAAGATCGCGAATATGCCGCCTGGGATTACGGTTATCATCCGGAAATGCTCAAAAAGTTCCAAGCGCAATACGGGTATGATCCGCGCCAGCAGGCAGATCCTTCGCTGGATGTAAACTGGCGCCAGTTCCGCTGCGACCAGATTACGGAAGTGGCCAATATGATCGCCGAAGTGGTGCATTCGTACGGTAAGAAGATGGCTGCCTCGCCTTTCCCCACGCCCAAAATGGCTTCCCGGATGGTACGGCAGGACTGGGGTAAGTGGAATCTGGACATCGTATTTCCGATGGTTTACCATACTTTTTATACCGGCGATCCGAGCTTTATTTCCGATTGTACCGTTGAAAACGCGCGCGACAAGAACGGGATGACGACCTTGTATTGCGGCATGACTGCTACCGACGGCCCGGAGATGTTCGCCTTGATGGACGCCGCCTTGCAGAACGGCGCGCAAGGGATTGCCGTATTTACAATTTCGGGGCTGCGCTCGTCGGAAGTAAGGCAACAGTTTAAAGCATATACGGATAGTGTGAAAGCTTTGCGGGCGGCCTCGGGCGGGGTGCTACGGGCATCTCATGCCGCCGCAGCCGATCCCAACCCTTTCCAACATGCCGGCATCCTGAACCGGGTGGAGGAACGCATGCAGCAATTAATGATACAAAAGACCGGGGAAGAGGCAGCCGCTCCTCTGGCGTTGGGTGAATATAAGGAGATCGATTCGTATGACGCCACCCGTTGTTATCTGGTAACGGATGCGAACAGCCATACCTCGTTCAAAGTTACTTTCTATCTCTACGGCGATGTCGTATCCGGATGGGATGTAAAGCTAGCCGACTAGCCGTCTGCGCACCGATAGTTAATTCATAAGAATAGCCTATGCAAACGAGAAATTTCCGCTTTTCCTGCTTTTTAATCCTGGTCTTTTCCCTCTTCGCAGGGGGTTATGGCCGGGCGCAGGAAGCAAAGAAACTGGATGTGAAAAAAATCACCGGCGTAGTGTCTCCGGATGCCGCAGCCGTCCCTGCCTTACTGGATGAACAGCACGTCGCTTTTCATCCCCTGGATGTAGTAAACTGGGCAGCGTATCCTTACCGCCCGGAAGTTAGTTTCCGCATTGCCCATACCGGGCGGGAACTCTTGCTTCATTACAAGGTAAAGGAAGCTAGTGTACGCGCGCTGGCCGCGGCAGACAACGGGCGGGTATGGGAAGACGCCTGCGTAGAATTCTTCGTTTCTCCCCAGGGGAACGACTGTTACTATAATTTCGAATGCAATTGTGCGGCGAAGCTGCTGATTCAGGCAGGGGTGTGGAACGAACGCCGCCCGCTGGCCGAACCCGAAGTGCTGGCCGAGGTCAAACGTTGGAGTTCGTTGGGCACGGAGCCTTTTGCAGAGAGGGCGGGGGAATGTAGCTGGGAAGTAACCTTGGTTATTCCCGTCGGCGCTTTCTTCCAGCATGCGTTGACTTGCCTGGACGGACGGACTATGAAGGGAAATTTCTATAAATGCGGCGACAAACTGCAAACGCCCCATTTCCTTTCCTGGAGTCCCATCGGGCTGCAAAGGCCGATGTTTCATTGTCCGGCCTTTTTCGGTACGCTGTTCTTCGAATAAGTGGCGGCCAGAGTAGCCTTTTTCGGAAAATGATCCGGTTTCAGTTCGGAAAGGCCCTTCTCCCGCTGTATTGTCCGGGGATTTCTTCTCCCCCTTATACACAAAAAAGCCGTCCTGCTTCCTGCTGGACGGCTTTTTCGTATGACCATTGAATCTTGAGAACTTACACTCTCTTTTCTTTGATTCTCGCTTTCTTTCCGGTAAGCGCACGCAGATAATACAATTTGGCGCGACGTACTTTACCGACTTTGTTGACCGTGATGCTTTCGATGAACGGCGATTCGATCGGGAAAATTCTTTCCACACCTACGTTTTCAGACATTTTACGAACCGTGAAGCGTTTTTTGTCGCCATGTCCGGAGATGCGGATCACGACACCTCTGTACTGCTGGATACGTTCCTTGTTACCTTCTTTGATACGGTAAGCAACCGTGATCGTATCCCCACTCTTGAACGAAGGATGTTCCTTCTTCGTTGCAAACGCTTCTTCAGCGACTTTAATTAAATCCATTGTCTTATAGCTTTTTAATGATAATTAAAATACGAAACGCAATGTAACGGGCAACCTTTCCCGACAGAGATTACGTAAAGCGGATGCAAAGTAACGAAATAAATCATTGCCGTGCAAATCATTTGTGATTATTTGTAGTGGAAATCCGAGGCGCCGATCCTCGGCGCGTGCCGCCCCTTTCCTCTGCCTCTCCGGGGGAAACCGCCGCTTCCCGGTTTGGCCCGTAACCATATTTTCCTTACATTTGAATCACCTAAAACGTAAGTGTGTACAATGAAACGATTCCTATGGGTACTAACCCTCTCGCTGGCCGTCCTTCCTGCCTGGGCCGGGAGCGACCCGACATTGCTGGCGAAAGCCGATCAGGCCAAGATGAACCATTGGGCCGATTCGGTATTCGACGCTCTGAGCTACGATGAACGCATCGGCCAACTCTTTATGGTGATTGCCAACCCCCGCTCCGACAGCCGGAATATGACGCGGCTGATGCGGTATGTGAACGAAATCAAAATAGGCGGTATCCTTTTCCATAAAGGCGATCCGGTCACGCAGGCCGAAGTAACCAACCGGCTACAAAAAGCCGCCCGGGTTCCTTTGCTTGTTTCGCTCGACGGCGAATGGGGCCTTTCGATGCGCCTGACCGGTACCACCCGCTTCCCTAAAAACATGATGCTGGGCGCTATCGAGGATAACAGCCTGATCGAAGCCTATGCCGAAGAAGTAGGGCGCCAATGCCGGGAGATGGGTATCCATATCAATTTCGCGCCCGACCTCGACGTCAACAGCAATAGCGACAACCCCATCATCGGTCTCCGTTCCTTCGGGGAAGTGCCCGAAGCCGTAGCCGAGAAAGGCGCCGCTTATGCCCGGGGCTTGGAAAAAACGGGCATCCTCTCGGTAGCCAAACATTTTCCGGGGCACGGCGACACTTCGGAAGATTCGCATAAAACGCTGCCGGCCGTTTACCACGACCGTGCCCGGCTCGACAGCGTGGAGCTCGTGCCTTTCAAACATTATATATATGAAGGATTCGGAGGGGTGATGACCGGCCATCTTTACATTCCGGCTCTCGACAAAACGCCGGGACGCCCCGCTTCTTTTTCGAAAGCTGTCGTAACTGATCTCCTACAACAGCAACTCGGCTTCGAAGGCTTGCGCTTTACCGACGCTTTGGCCATGAAAGGCGCCTCTACGCGCAAAGCCGACAATCCTTCGGTAAAGGCCCTGCTGGCCGGAAACGACATTCTGTTGGCTTCGGCCACGCCGATCACCGATTTTACAGCCATCAAAGAAGCGATCGACGATGGCACGCTCTCGCTGGAAGACATCGAGGCCAAATGCTTGAAAATCCTTAAATATAAGTACATCCTGGGGCTAAACAACTACCGCCCGGCACGTACCGCCGGCCTGGCAAAGCGCCTGAACTCGCCGCACGCCCGCTGGCTGGCGGCCAAACTCAACGCGGAGGCGATCACCCTGCTGAAAAACGAAGACGATAGGGTGCCCCTCAAAGGGTTGGATAAAAAGAAAATCGCCGTCCTTTCCATCGGCGACGGCACTGGCAACAAATTTCAGCAAATGCTCGGCCGCTACGATACGGTCGCTCGTTTCAGCATCGGCCGCCAATCGACCGCCGCCCAGATCCAGCAAGTATATAACCAATTGGGCAAGTACGACGTCATTCTGTGCGGCGTACATACCGTTCGTATCCCGGAAAGCCAGGCGCTTCGTAATCTGGCCGGGCGGAAAGAAGTGATCTTCGCCTTTTTTACGCTTCCCTATTTCTGCAAAGAATACAAAGCTTCAATCGGCAAAGCTAAAGCCGTTGTCATGGCTTATGAAGGTACGCCGCTGGCGCAGGAATATGCCGCCCAGCTCATTTTCGGAGGTATCCCGGCCAAAGGCAAGCTCCCCGTTTCCATCCCGGGCCTTTATTATGCGGGTACCGGCTTGTTTACCGAAAA
Organism: Tannerellaceae bacterium; assembly: GCA_048403675.1. Classification (GTDB taxonomy): domain Bacteria; phylum Bacteroidota; class Bacteroidia; order Bacteroidales; family Tannerellaceae; genus Parabacteroides. The sequence goes on from DBFJSK010000219.1 coordinate 15,031, forward strand.
AACCCGCTTGGGTTACCATGAACCGGAAGAAACGGGCGCTCGTGCGGAACGGTTGCAGCTCATCGACCGTATCGCCCAGGAAGGAGTAGACGAAAAGGCCTACCCGGGTTGCCAGGTGTTGGTAGCCAAAGACGGCATGGTCATTTACGAAAAAGCTTTCGGCCGGGTGGATGGCACGTCCGAACAGCCCGTTACGCTCGCCTCGGTTTATGACCTGGCCTCTGCCTCGAAAGCCGCCGGCACCTTGTTGGCTGTGCTCAAAGCTTATGACGAAAAGAAATTCACCCTCAATCAGAAAATAAGCGATTTTATTCCCGAGCTTCGCGGATCGGACAAGCAAAACCTGACGGTCAAAGAATTGCTCTATCACCAATCGGGCTTGCCGGCGACGATCAATTTCTACCTCGACGCCATCGACAAGGATAGCTATACGGGAAGCCTGTACAGTGCCGTCAAAAACGCTGCTCATCCGGTGCGGTTCGATGCCAAAACCTATGTGCGGAACGATTTCGGCTTCCGTCCCGAACTGGTATCGACCGAGCCTAAACCGGGCTATACCCTCGAAGCGGCACGACATTTTTATGTACACGAATCGTTTCGCGACACGATTCTGGCAGACATCAAAAAGGCTCGTTTAGGTGCGCGGGGAAGGTATGTGTACAGTTGCGTCAATTTCATTTTACTCAAACTAATGGTGGAAAACCAACTTGGCCAGCCGATGGATAAGCTGCTCGATACGGCTTTCTTCAGCCGCCTGGGGGCCTGGCAGACTACCTACAACCCGCTCAGAAAGATGGATACCCTGCTCATAGTTCCGACCGAGAACGATCAGTTTTTGCGCCGCCAACTGCTCCGGGGCTATGTACACGATGAAGCGGCCGCTTTTCAGGGCGGCGTATCGGGTAATGCCGGCCTGTTTTCGAACGCCAACGATCTGGCCAAAGTATTGCAACTCTACCTTAATCTGGGCGCCTATGGGGGCGAGCGGTATTTCTCGGCCGAAACCGGGCGGTTGTTTACCCAAAGCAAATGTCCTACTTCGCGCCGGGGCCTGGGTTTCGATAAGCCCGTGGCTGGCAAAAGCACGCCGTGCGGACTGCTCACGCCCCCTTCGGCCTATGGCCATACCGGTTTTACAGGAACTTGTTTCTGGATTGATCCGGACAACCGGCTGATTTATATTTTCCTTTCTAACCGGGTAAATCCGAGCCGCGCCAACAACAAACTGAGCGCCCTCGACATCCGTACCCGCATTCAGGACGTAATCTATAAGTCGATCGATCGGAAAACCCGAAAAGATTAGTACATTTGTCTCGCTTTTTCGACAAATTATTCACTTAAAAACAATACCCTCTATGCTATTCGGACACGGCGACGATTTTTACAACTCCCCCCGGGAAATTACCATCAATTTCAGTTCAAACGTATGGCACGGCGCCAATCTCGACAAACTGAAGGAACACCTCAACACCCAATTCGACAAGCTGACGCGCTACCCGGAACCGGATGCCGCCACTCTGAAACGGCTGCTGGCCCGGCGGTATGAGGTAAACGAAGACAATCTGGTCGTCACCAACGGTTCCATTACCGCCTTTTATCTGATCGCACAAGCTTGGAAAGGAGCCAAATCGACGATTGCCGTCCCCTCGTTTTCCGAATATGAAGATGCCGCCCGGCTGCATGAACACGAAATTACCTTTTTCTCGACTTCCGATGATTTATCGGAGCTATCGCTGGAAGGGCAGGATTTTTGTTGGATCTGCAATCCCAACAATCCCGACGGCAAACTGATTCACCGCACTGAACTGCTGGCCTTGATAGCCGCCAACCGGCAGACCACCTTTATCATCGATCAGGCGTATGTGGCTTTCACGACGGAAGATTTGCTGAAACCGTCGGACGTAAAAAATCACGAGAACCTCATCATCGTGCAATCGATTTCGAAAGCGTACAATATTCCGGGGCTGAGAATCGGTTATCTGATCGCCCAGCCGGCTCTGGCCCAGCGCATCAACCGCTATATCATTCCTTGGTCGCTGAACGCGATGGCGATCGAAGCCAGCAAATACATTCTGATCCATCCGGCTCAGTTCACCTTGCCGATCCGCAAATGGCAACGCGAAACCGCCGAATTCATTTACCAGCTCAATAAATTGGATGGTTTGGAAGTGATCCCCACCGCCACCACTTTCTTTCTGGTGCGCCTGAAAAAAGGGACAGCCGCCGATTTGAAGAAACATTTGTTGGACACAGAAGGCATCCTGATTCGCAACGCCTCCAACTTCCGCGGACTCGACGAAACTTATTTCCGCCTCTCCACCCAGACGACCGCCGAGAATTTGCGTCTGGCCGCCGCTATAAAAGAATGGTTGGCTCGCCAGTAACCGCGCCTGTTCTGACAAAAATCCTCCCTCTCCCAACGCAAAAAGGGCAGCCTGCTTAAAAAAACAGGCTGCCCTTTTTAGGTATCGTTTTGCCGGGTATCTCCTACTCGACCCTCTTATTGATAACGATGTGGCCCAGATAACCAATGATAATCACGGCCAGGCCGGTAAGAAGAATAGCATTAGTCATACCACCCGTTAAAGCGGGAACCGCCAGGATGACTACACCAATAATGAGTACGATTACTCCCAGATATTTTACAAACTCGTTCATGGTTATAGATATTTTATAATTATTTTCTTTCCTACCGCAAATAAAGCAATAATAACCCGATTCCGAAAATATTTTAGAACAAAAATATCGAAACCCTCGAATTTAGCGCTTATCTTTGTTTGAAATAGGGGAAGACAAGCGTATCTTCACCTTGGCTCCAAACCCACAGCATATGACACGGATACTTTACATACTTTACACATGGCTGTTCTTCGTACCTGTTTTCGTGGTACTCACTGTTCTGACAGCACTCACCGTCATCCTCGGTTGCCTGGCGGGCGGCGAGAAAATTTTCGCCTACTACCCGGGCATGATCTGGTCGCGTCTCACCTGCTATCTCTCCCTCTGCCGTGTCCGGGTAACGGGGCGCGAACACATCGCTAAAAACCAATCTTACGTATTCGTGGCCAACCATCAGGGGGCTTTCGACATATTCCTTATCTATGGTTTTCTGGGAGTTCCCATCAAATGGGTGATGAAAGCCGGCATCGCCAAAATCCCTTTTGTCGGCGCTGCCTGCCGGGCCGCGGGATTCATTTTCGTGGACAATTCTACCCCTAAAGCTGCCGCCCGAAGCGTAAAAGAAGCCGAAAAATGCCTCAAGAACGGGGCCTCTGTCGTCGTCTTCCCCGAAGGATCGCGCACCTATACGGGACGTATGATCCGCTTCAAAAAAGGCGCCTATCAGATGGCCGTCGACCAACATCTTCCCCTTCTCCCCATCACCCTCAACGGGCCTTTCGACGTTCTGCCCATCGGTTCCCTCAACCTGCGCCGGCACCGAATGGAAATGATAATCCACGCCCCCGTGCCCACCGAAGGGATCGACACTACTCATAAAGGCTTGCAACAAATGGCCGACCACACCCAGGAAATCATCGCCTCCGGATTATGGAATAAATACAAATAGTCCCTTCCCCGGCCTACCTGTACCGCAGCGCAAAGCGGTTAAAAAGCCCCCTCTTTCCGGCTTAAAATAAAAGAATAATCGTATCTTCGTTTCCGGAAAGTTTATTCGGATAAAGAAAAAATATGGACAATAAGCAGATGGTCGGGGAATACATAAAAAGCGAAAACTATAGAATTTCATTCGCTTTAGGCATTTGCCAGCTCGATCCGCAACCCCTCGGAGGTGGCCCGCAAACCTTGGTATACAAAGGCCGATTAAACGGCTTTCCCATCGCCGTAAAATTTTTCTTTGGGAGTGAAAGCGGCCCGGATACTGCGGAAAAGCTGCCTTTACAAACAGAATATCTACGAATTTCCCTCCTCGAAAAATCCGACTATTTTATACAATATGTCGGCTACGACATCCTTTCTATCGGAGACATCCGCATCCCGGTACTCCTTATGAAATACTACCCCGCCTCCCTGGCCGCTCACCGAGGCCCGCGCTCAGCTAAGGAATTCAAAAAGCTTTATCTCTTCCTCGTCGGTGCAGTAACCTACCTGCACCAGCATGGCCTGACAGGCCGCGCCATCACTCCCCAAAATATCCTTATCGATACGTTGGGTGCCTACCGGCTTTCCGACCACATCGTCGCCCATCCCGATAAAGGGGCAGCCGATGACATCCGCGCTATCGGAGAAATATTGCAAAACTACCTGGCCGGCCTGAACGGTTCCCCTGCGCCGCCCAGCTATTATTTTAAAGAACTCGCCGCCTTCGATACGATCCTGGAACGATGCCTAGCCTGCGATGCCTCTCAGCGATTCGGTTCCGTCGACGAAATCAACGCTGCGTTAGCCCGGCAGCATGCTCCCTCGCCCGGCGAATTGATGGAAGTATTCAACCTG
>DBFJSK010000220.1:0-11251 GCA_048403675.1 Tannerellaceae bacterium
AAAACAAGCCCTGGGAAGGTTTTATTCTTCCATCTGCTGCAAATGCTGTACGTAAATCGCACGCATCGTACGCTTTCTTTTTTCAACAGAAGGCTTGGAAAAAGCCTGACGGCTTCTCAATTCCTTTACCACACCTGTTTTTTCAAACTTTCTTTTGAATTTCTTCAGCGCTTTTTCGATGTTTTCGCCTTCTTTTAATGGAACTACGATCATAATTTAATTTATTTTTTATTTGTTACTACGTCCTTAAAATGGGCAGCAAAATTACTGATTGTTTCGTTATTAGCCAAACTTTCCGGAAATTATTTTCAATCGAACCGAACTTCGCCCCCCCGCGAGGGATAAAAAATTCCTTTTTCGGTAACAATCGCCGTTATCAACTCGCGGGGTGTCACATCGAAAGCCGGGTTGTATACCCTCACGCCCTCCGGTGCCATCCGCCGCGCGTACCAGAGATCGGTTATTTCAGCGGCCTCGCGTTCTTCAATCACGATAGCCTCGCCCGAAGGCGCCTCATAATCGATGGTAGACGTAGGCCCCAACACATAAAAAGGAATCCCGTAATGCCGAGCCAGCACGGCTACCCCGGATGTTCCGATCTTATTGGCCGCATCGCCATTCGCCGCCACCCGGTCGCAACCTACCACGACGGCATCGACCCAACCTTTTTGCATCACACTCGATGCCATATTATCACAAATCAAGGTCACCGGTACGCCGGCACGCTGCAACTCATACGCCGTCAACCGTGCACCCTGAAGCAAGGGCCTCGTTTCATCGGCAAAGACATTGAAGCCATATCCCCGCTCCTGCCCCAGATAGATCGGCGCCAATGCCGTTCCGTATTCCGATACCGCCAGATGGCCGGCGTTACAATGCGTCAGCAGCCGCATCCCGGGCCGCAACAAAGACAACCCCAGCTCGCCGATCCGACGACAGGCGGCCGCATCTTCCGCATAAATCGCTTTCGCCTCCTGCAACAAGGAAGCCAAGAGTCCGGATAAATCCCCGGCTCCAAAGGCCCGTACCACCTGCTGCATGCGCCGAAGCGCCGTTCCTAAATTAACAGCCGTCGGACGTGCACGGTAAAGCCGGTCGCAAATACGATCGAATTCAGCGCAAAAGGCAACATACGAACCTGCCACAATCCGCCGGCTGCAAACATACACGCCGAAAGCAGCCGCAATCCCGATCGCCGGTGCGCCCCGAACCCTTAATTTCCGGATAGCCTCTTCAATTTCGTCCAAAGTAGCGAGGGTCAGATACTTTTCTTCTCCAGGCAATAAAGTCTGGTCGAGAATAACCAACGCCGTTTCGGTTTCATTCAACCGAATAGTTTTCAAACCCGATAAGGAGGACACCATACAATTTACACATTATTTTTTAAAATCGATTAGTATTCGGAGGGGCCTAGCGTAGCCTCGATGGCGATTCCGGCTACCCCGATGGCGATCGTTCCGGCAATGATACCCGCATTCGCCCCTTTCACCTTGTGTACATAAAAGAAATCGCCGGCTTCTTGCTGATCGCGGCTAAAACTCGACGGGGACACATTGCCGGCTTTAAATAATTTAGACACATAAAAACTACGCTCGAACGTCATCACCTGGGGCTGACCACCAGGTGCGGCATCCGTATAAAGGGTAAGGTAAGTGCGGAAATAAAGCGGCGAATCTTCTTCCGTAAATTCCTTCACGCGCATCGTCACCGAACTGCCGTCCACCGCAGCGAACGACTGCTTGCGATACGCATCATTGGGTATTTTATCAAACGGGAAATCCGCCAACCGGAGCGGGCTTTTCTCTATTTTCGTTTTCGGCGGCAGGAAACTCACGCCGGCCGGCAAAGTAACCTGAGCGGGAAAACGCTCGCGGCCGGAAGCATAGGTGTCGCTGTAACGACGATCCGTCTGCTGCGTAGTAGCGTAAGAAGAAGAAAGCGTTTCTCCCTCGATAACCGCTTTGCCGTCCTCATAAGGCGTAGCTACTTCATCGATAATCAAAGCAGAACGCGTCCAGTCCACAAACAAGGGTTTGTCCAGTTTATTATAAATACAAATAGAAACCGGCGCATCTTCGCCGTTGAACGAATAGGCAATTCTCACCGTATCGGTTTCCTGCACGAAATCGCGTCTTTCATCCCGGTCGCCCCCCGAATCGTTCGAACTTAATACGGCATAGTAATAAGAAGAGCATCCTGTAAGCAACCCCACCAACATCATTCCTAATCCTCTTGGAAAAAGTCTCTCTTTCATACGGCCTTCAGTATTTAAAATAAGACAGTTACAAATATAAAAACTTTTCCCTGAGCGGAAAGCGTCTACCGGCATAAAAAAGGAAAACACACTAAAACAGCAGGTTGTTTTTCCCAGCAGCGGCCCTCACAAAGAAATTTCTTTCAGAATCATCTCCGTCGCCCCGGCATGCTCATTCACAAAATCGCCGGCCGCTTTTCCGGCTACTTCCAAGGCGACGCCTTTCGTCAGCCATTCATCCATCTGACGGGCGAAAGCGCCGGCATCCGCTACGGACACGCCTCCCCCCACAGCAATCAGATCTTTAGCCTCTTTGAATTTATGATATTTCGGGCCGAATAAAACCGGAATTCCGTATACCGCCGCCTCCAGCGTATTATGAATACCAGCGCCGAAACCGCCCCCTATATACGCGATTTCCCCATAACGATAAATGGACGACAGCAGCCCGAAACTATCGATAATCAAGCAATCCTTCGTAGCCAAATCTTCTTCATGCGCTTCCGACAGACGGATGGAAGGACGTTTCAGCATGGATTCGATATGCACCAAATGCTCCCGGTGGATTTCATGCGGTGCGATAATCAATTTCATTTCCGGATGTCTGTGAAAATAGGGAATAAAAATCGCCTCATCCTCCGGCCAGGAACTTCCGGCCACCAGGGTCACCGTCTTTTCGCTGCGGTTACTGCGGATAAATTTCTCCACCAGCGGTAATTCACGGGCCATTGCCCGGACATCCAATACCCGGTCGAAACGGGTGTCTCCCGTTACCGTGACGTTGCGGATGCCATACTCGGCCAGTAATTTCTTCGACCGTTCGTCTTGTACGAAAAGATGGTCGAAACAATGCAACATCTGGCGATAAGGCTTGCCATACCATTGAAAAAACAATTGGTCGGGACGAAAAATAGCCGAAATAATATACACCGGTATGCCTCGCTTTTTCAATTCATGCAAATAATTTCCCCAAAATTCGTATTTAATGAAGATAGCCATCCGGGGACGTGCCAACTGCAAGAATTTGCGCACCCGGTAAGGTGTATCGAAAGGAAGATAACAAATCACGTCCGCCCCATTGTAATTCTTCCTCACCTCATAGCCGGAAGGCGAAAAAAAGGTCAGCAAAATCTTATATTCCGGATGTTCTTTCCTGATTTTTTCCATCATCGGCCTACCCTGTTCGAATTCCCCCAGGGAAGCGGCGTGGAACCAGATATACTGGGCCTCGGGATCGATCTTATCCCTCAAACAGGCATTTGTTTTCCATTGACCGAGCCGCATTCTTCGCGCTTTCCGGTGGAAAGGAGAAATCAAAGCGACGATAAAAGCATAAAAATGGATCAGGAGACTATACATGATAACGAGTATAAGCTTAAAAACAGAATAATAGTAAAAATCCGCCTTTTTCGTCTCCCTGAACAGCCAGACGAAAAAGGCGGCTAAGACAGATCAGGGCAAGTTATTTCAGCACTTCGATCGCCCGTTCGATACGCCGGATAGACTCTTCTTTCCCCAGCGCTTCGGTAATATCGAAAATATGCGGCCCTTTCCCTTCGCCTACCAGTGCCAGGCGCGTAGCATTCATAATATTTCCCAGGTGATAACCTTTCTTTTCGATCCAGGCCTTCACCTCTTCCTCTGTTCCTTCAATATCAAAAGGTTCACGCCCGCGCAACACTTCTACCAGTTCCGCCAATTGCACGGCCGAATCCTCTTTCCAACGCTTCTTACGGGTCTTTTCATCATATTCGGCGGGCGCCACGAAGAAGAACGAGCAGACGTCCCACAATTCTTTCACGAAATTCACGCGGTCTTTCATCATGCCCACCACTTTTTCCACATACGCAGGATCGGCCTGTACGCCGTGGCTTTCCAATACAGGCATAAACATCGCGGCGATTTCCCGGTTATCTTTCTTCTGGATATACTGATGATTGAACCATTTTCCCTTTTCATAATCGAATTTGGCCCCGCTCTTGCTGCAATGCGAAAGGTTGAAAGCACGAATCAATTCCTCCATGCTCATCACCTCTTGATCGTTGCCCGGATTCCAACCCAGCAACGCCAGAAAATTCACCACCGCTTCAGGCAAATAGCCGCTTTCCCGATACCCCGACGAGACATCTCCTGTTTTAGGATCGTGCCATTCCAGCGGAAAAACCGGAAATCCCAGCCGGTCGCCATCGCGCTTGCTTAGTTTGCCGTTACCCTCGGGTTTCAACAATAAGGATAGATGGGCGAAAGCGGGCATCGTATCGGCCCATTCCAAATAACGGTATAATAATACATGGAGCGGAGCGCTCGGCAACCACTCTTCACCGCGGATCACATGCGTCACTTCCATCAAATGATCGTCGACGATATTAGCCAGGTGATAGGTAGGCAAGGCATCGGCCGATTTGTAGAGCACCTTATCGTCGAGCACGGAAGAGTTAATAACCACCTCCCCGCGAATCAGGTCGTTCACATGTATATCTTCCCCCGGTTCGATTTTGATACGCACCACATATTGATGACCGGCTTCTATCAGCGCTTTTACTTCTTCCCGGGAAAGCGTGAGCGAATTGCGCATCTGCATCCGGGTAGAAGCATCGTATTGAAAATTAGGAATTTCTTTCCGCTTGGCTTCCAATTCAGCCGGCGTGTCGAAAGCCACGTAAGCCAACCCGTTATCCAGCAACCGATCGACATACTTCTTGTAAATTTCCCGGCGTTCGCTCTGGCGGTAAGGGCCGTACTGACCTCCGAAACCTACCCCTTCGTCGAACCGGATGCCCAACCAGGTGAGCGCCTCGATAATATAATCCTCGGCCCCCGGCACAAACCGCTGGGAGTCGGTATCTTCGATGCGTAAAATCAAATCGCCGCCTTGTTGTTTGGCAAACAAATAGTTATATAATGCGGTACGCACGCCGCCGATATGGAGCGCTCCTGTCGGGCTGGGAGCAAAACGAACTCTCACTTTTCTTTCCGTCATAATCATATCCATCAAGTAAATAATGCGGCAAAAGTAGCCCTTTTTTTTCTTATCCTAAACTTTTTTCCGTACATTTCGCCCATAAACGCGAATCTCTATGAAATTAAAAAATTACAGTATACACCCCGCCGTTACTTTCGTGGTAGCGGCTCTTTTAATCGCTTACTTCTTCCCCCGCGAAGGAAAATTCCGTTACCAGTTCTACGAAGGAAAACCTTGGCGTTACGGCTTGCTGACCGCCCCGAACGACTTCCCCATCTATAAGACCGACGAAGAAGTAAAAGCGGAAAAAGACAGCGTATTGAAAAACTTCGAACCTTACTACCGGCTCGACCCCGCAGTGGAAGAGGCCGAAATCGACAAACTGCGCACGGCTTACACCTCGGAGCTTTACCAAAAAGTGAATTCCGCCTATATGCAATACATCGAAAAAAGCCTGGTCAAATTGTATAAAAACGGCATCATTTCGCCCCAGCGGATAGACGAACTGAAAAAGGACGGCTACAACCGGGTAAAAGTATTGGAAAACAATGTATCCCGCTCGGTATACGTAAGCGATTTCTTTACCATCAAAACCGCCTACGAATTCATTATCAACAACTGTCCCCCCCGCCTCGACAAAGCGATCCTGCAATCGTGCGACATCAATAATTACCTGACGGAAAACGTCACCTACGATCCGGAAATGTCCGACAAGGTGCGGGAAGACAAACTGAAAAGCGTTTCGCTGGCCAACGGCATGGTGCAAGCCGGCGAACGGATCGTGGACCGCGGAGAAATCATCGACAACCATACCTACAACGTACTGCGTTCCCTCAAGATCGTACACGAATCCAAAGCCGGAGGAACCGGGCGACAAAGTTTGATGCTGGCCGGACAATTCATCCTTGTCTTCGGCATTCTGTTCTGTTTCTGGCTCTATCTCTGGTCGTTCCGGCCGAAGGTACTCCACAACCGCCGGAATGTCCTGTTCCTGGTACTTTGCATTTTCGTCAGTTGCATCACCACCGAACTGGTGGTTACTTACGGGCTGTTCAACATCTACATCCTGCCCTACGCCATCGTGCCGATCGTGGTGCGTACCTTTTTCGATTCGCGCACGGCCCTGTTCACGCAGTTGGTTATCGTATTGATCTGCTCGCTGATGGCCCCCTTCCCGCACGAGTTTTTGCTGTTGCAAATCATTGCCGGCATGGTAGTAACATTCAGCCTGAAAGAGCTGTCGGAACGGTCGCAACTCATCCGTTGCGCCTTCTTTATCTTCCTTTCCTATACACTCTGTTACCTCAGCCTGAACCTGTTTCAGGAAGCCGACCTGAAAAAAGTGAACTGGATGATGATGTTGTATTTCGGCATCAATTTCATCCTGCTGATGTTTACCTATGTACTGGTTTATATGCTGGAAAAAACGTTCGGCTATGTATCGAGTATCACGTTAGTGGAATTATCCAATATCAACACCCCTATCTTAAAGAAACTCTCGGAAACCTGCCCGGGGACTTTCCAGCATTCGCTCCAGGTTTCCATCCTGGGAGCCGAGGCGGCGACCCGGATCGGGGCGGACGCCCAACTGGTGCGTACCGGCGCTTTATATCACGACATCGGCAAGATGAGCAACCCGGTCTTTTTCACCGAAAACCAGAGCAGCGTGAATCCGCACAACCAACTGACCTTCGACCAAAGCGCCCAAATCATCATCAGCCACGTAACCGAAGGGATGAAGATCGCCGAAAAAATAGCCTTGCCCAAAGCCGTAATCAATTTTATCCGTACGCACCACGGCAGCGGCAAAGCCAAGTATTTCTACAACTCGTTTAAAAATCAATATCCGGAAAAAGAAATCGACGAAAAGCTGTTCTCTTACCCCGGGCCCAACCCTTTTTCAAAAGAAACGGCTATCTTGATGATGGCCGACTCGGTGGAAGCCGCTTCCCGGAGTTTGAAAGAACATACGGAAGAAAGTATCCAGCAATTGGTGAATAAAATTATCGACGGCCAGATTGCCGACGGCTTGCTGAAAAACGCCCCACTGACGTTCCGGGATGTAGAAACGATCAAAACCGTATTCGTGGATAAACTGAAAACGATGTTCCACACCCGCATCAGCTATCCGGATCTGAAAAAACCGGAGGGGAATCCGGCCTAAAAAACGCGGAAAAACACAGCGTTCCTTCAGGGCAGGATTTATTTTACATTTTATTTTGCCCCGCCAGCCAAGCTTTCCAGCAAACCGCCGCAGGCATCCTCCAGCAAATCGAGTACCAACTCGAAGCCTTCGGCCCCGCTATAATACGGATCGGGCACATAATCGTAAAGTTTATGACGGGAAAATTCGGTCATTTGCCGGACTTTAGCGGCTGTTTCCAAATCGGGAGCACGTCGTTTCAACTCTTCCATATTGCGGTCGTCCATTCCGATAAGGAGGTCGAAATCATAGAAATCGGCCGGACGAACCGGCCGGGAGATCGAATCCAATACATAGCCGCGGCGAGCTGCATGGGCGCGCATCCGGGGATCGGCTTGTTCGCCTTCATGGTAGCCGGTCAAGCCGGCCGAGTCTATTGCTAAGCGGTTCTCCAACCCGGCCTGGCGAACCAACTTTTTCATCACGGCTTCAGCCGAGGGGGAACGGCAAATGTTTCCCAGACAAACGAATAAAAGTCTTATTTTTTCTTGTTTCATGAGGTCTTTTAATTAAACTTATTAAGGATCTGAATAAACGCAGGAATCCGTCGGTACGGCCTGTTTTTATAACGGATCGACGTCGTAATGTACCATCAGTTGTTTAAAGGACGGAAAACCTAACATCTCCGTATGCGCTTTTTCCAGTAAATCCCGCACAGGTGCAATGGCGGCACCCACTTCTATTTTCAAAACGATTTTCCGGATATGAAGCGTCTGGATACGGGTGACGGGGGGGGTGACGGGGCCCAACACACGTTCGCCCAACCGTTCGCGCAGTTTGGCAGCATAGACCGACGCCATTTCTTGCAACACCGTTTCTGCGCGGCTGCGGAGTACCAACACAATCAGCCGATAATAGGGAGGGTAACGAAACAAGCTTCGTTCGCTGAGTTGCCAGTGTACCATATCTTTATAAGCATACTGTACGACCATGCGGATCAAGGGATGTTCCGGTTGCGAAGTTTGCAGGATCACCGTGCCGCGTTTATCCCGACGTCCGGCCCGGCCGCTCACCTGGGCCATCAACTGAAAGGCGCGTTCGTGCGCCCGGAAGTCGGGAAAATTCATCAGACTGTCGGCATTCAGGATGCCTACCACGCTGACGTTGCCGAAATCGAGTCCTTTGGAAAGCATCTGGGTACCGATCAGGATTTGCGTTTTGCCTTGTTCGAAATCGGCAATAATCCGTTCGTAGGCTGTCCGGGTGCGAGCCGTATCGAAGTCGAGCCGTTCCACGCGCGCGCCGGGGAAATGACCGGCGATCTCCTCCTCCACTTTTTCCGTACCGAAGCCCATCATCCGCAGATCGGTTTCTTTACACTCGGGACATGCGGGGGGAAGCTGGTAGGTATACCCGCAATAATGGCAAATTAATTGGTTATGATATTTATGATAGGTCAAACTGACGTCGCAATTGACGCAATGAGGCACCCAACCGCACTGTTTACATTCGATGATGGGGGCGAATCCGCGCCGGTTCTGGAAAAGTATGACTTGCTCGCCGGCAGCTAGGGCCTTTTCTGTTTTTTGAAGCAAAAGCGGGGAAAACAAGGTATCTTTCATGATTTTTTTCCGCCTTAACTCCTTAATATCTACCGGAATAATCTCCGGCATCAAACAATCGCCATAGCGGGTGGTAAGCTCCACCAAACCGTATTTACCAGTCAGGGCATTGAAATAAGAATCGATGGAAGGGGTGGCGGAACCGAGCAAGGTTTTTCCCCCGTGCATATTGGCAAGCACAATGGCGGCGTTGCGGGCATGGTAGCGAGGGGCCGGGTCTTGTTGTTTGTAGGTGTTTTCGTGTTCTTCATCGACAATCACCAGCCCCAGATCGCGAAACGGGAGGAAAAGGGAAGAGCGCACACCTAGCACGACAACGGGTTCGTTGTCGTGTAAGAGCTTGTTCCAGATTTCCACGCGTTCGTTGTCGGAGAATTTGGAATGGTAGACTAAGAGTTTGTCGCCGAAGAAGCGGGCGAGCCGTTCGGTAATTTGTGTCGTGATGGCTATCTCGGGAAGCAGATAGAGTACTTGCCGGCCGAGTTTGAGCACTTCGTCGATGAGATGGATGTATATTTCCGTTTTTCCGCTGGAGGTGACGCCGTGCAGCAGGCAGACGTCTTTAGTACGAAAGGCTTCATGGATTTCGTCGGAGGCGCGTTGCTGGGCCTCGCTCAGCGGGGCGGGGGGCTGAAGACGGCAGACGGAAGGTTTGAGGCGACCTACTTCTTTGTCGTAAAGTTCGAGTATGCCCCTTTTTACTAATCCGTCGAGTACGGCGGGGGTTTGCCCGCTGCGCTCAAGCAGTTCTTTTTTGGATAGTTCTACGGCCAGGGCCGGGTTCAGGGCATGGCTCAGGTCGAGGAAACAGAGAAGGAGCATTTCTTGCTTTTTGGCTCTTTTGAGGGCGGTGAAGGCTTCTTGCAACGCGGCTTCTTCGCGATAGGAAGCTTCCAGACGGACGAAGGTTTGCATTTTGGGGGTAAAGCCTTGCCGTATTTCTTCGCTTACTTCCACGGCGCCGCGGTTCATCAGGGAGGCGATAATGGGGACGACATTTCTTAGGCCGGTCTTTTTTTCCAACTCGGATACAGTGAGCCGTAAGGCGCCGGCAAAAGCGTCGAGCAAGGTTTGTTCGGCTGGCCGGAGGGGGGCGTGGGCTTCGAAGTCTTCGTTGCGCGCAACGGAAGTTTCGCTTTCCAGCTTGAGCCCGGAGGGGAGGGCGGCTTTGTATACGTCGCCGAGTTTGCAGAGATAGTAGGAGGCTATCCATTGCCAGAAACGGAGCTGGGGACGCCGCAGGATGGGGGTGGCGTCGAGCAGGGCGAAAATTTCTTTGGTTTCGAACGTGGTGTCGGGCTGCCGCTGATGTACTTCTTGTACGATAGCGGTGTAATAGCGTTTTTTACCGAAGTGAACGATCACCCGACATCCGGCCACGACGGCTTTTTCCATATCGGGGGGGATGGCGTAGGTATAGCTGTTCTCCAGCGGCAACGGCAGAATGACGTCGGCGTATTTCATGTCGTGGGATGGGGACGCGACGGGCGGATTTAAAAGAGGATGGCGGCGGTAATGGCCCATCCGCGGTTTTTTCCGCTGATTTTGTCGGTCGGGGTATCGATATGGAGGGGTTTGGAGCTATAGTTGTCGGTCAGACCGAGCCCGTAGTTGAATCCTACTTGCAGGTGTTTGAGCAGTTCTACACCGGCGCCGAAGTTTAAGCCGGCGCTGAAGTTTTTGGCTTCGATTTGGTCGCCGATCACGTTCCATATTTTGTCACCTCCTACACGGAAGCCGATGTAGGGGCCGGCGGCCAGATAGGCTTTGACGATGGGCAGACCGAATTTCCATTTCAGATTGACGGGTACGTCAAGGTAGTCAGTCTTAATTTCTTCGGATCGCAGACCGACGCCTTTTTGGGAGTAAAGGATGGCTGCATCGAGGCCTATGCCTATCAAGGGGATGGAGGTTTCAATCATCGGGCCGATTTGGAAGCCGGTGACGTTGTCGGCATCCAGTACGTTGGAATCGAAATGGACGGATGATATGTTTATTCCTCCTTTGACTCCGAATTTTACTTGGGCGGTAGCCGGGAGTGTGATGAGTGCCATGAGTGTGAGCAGGGTGAATGCGATTGCTTTTTTCATCTTCTTGCCTTTATTAGGTTTGTGTTTTGCAAATAAACATACTTTTTTTTCAATAAACAAATATTCGGGGGGGAGTGTTCAGGGGGGGGAGCTTTCGGAAGAAATCTTCCCAATTCTTTTTGGAAATGGGGGAAGGCGACGTTGTCGCCTCGGTATCTTACTTTTGGCTTGATCCAAAAG
>DBFJSK010000221.1:0-7249 GCA_048403675.1 Tannerellaceae bacterium
TAAGCAGGCAAGCTATTTTATAGGTAATCTGATTCATTTTTTTTCGAGTTTTAAAACCAATGATACATCATGTCCGGAACTTTTATTTCCGGAGGATTAAATAATCGCCGTAACCTTTATGCGTATTCACCGCCGTCCGGAAACCGTTCCAATCGGAAGCTTCGTACACACGCTTTTTCAGTGCCAGTTTCTGGTGCATCCGGATCTGGTCGCCTTCCTGGCGCAAGCTGCCTTCGAAGTCGGCCGCTCCGCTTTCCAGGCTATCCTCTTTGGGCGCATTGGCCAGGGTATATCCTTTCGGTAAACGAATCGTTTCGTCGAGTTCCACCAGACGCGAGCAGGCGTCCTTGAATCCGTATTTCCGGGTAGCCAGGTCGGTATTGATCCGGAGATAACTTTTCACCTGGTTGTACAGATTGTTCATCACCATCGGCTTCATCACCATTTCCCGGCCGGTAGCCAACGCATAGTCGGGTATTTCGTAAGCGAAACGGATGCGGATGGGAGCGGCCTGATAATCTTTCGGGTTTTTCCCGTAATCCACCTTCAGCAATTTAGCCTTGGGAGAAACGGCCAGCAAAATACGTTCCAGATAGGGCTGCCAGTCGGCCTGATCCCCGCGTGTAAAGATCCCGCGGAGATTGCTGTCGGATTGTCCTTCCGCCGTCACGGTAAATTCGCCGCGAAGCGTTCCTTTTTCATCGATCCGGTTGTCGGCTTTGATGCGTACATAATGATTTTCCGGCGCGGAAACCGGCGTCAGTCTCAAATCCGATCCTTCGGGTATGCCCGGCAAGTAGTTCTGTTGTTGCTCGGCGCTGCTCCAAAGCTCGCGGCAGAAAGGCACCCACGTCGGATCGAGCGGAATATAGGTGCCGTTGGACAGTTTCACCACGGCCACGCAGTGGTTGAAGTGATCGGCCGGGATACTTTCTACCCGGCTGCCGGCCATCGTCATGGCCGGATAAGCTTCGAAACCGGCCATACGCAGGAAAGCCACCAGCGTGCCGGCAATATCTTTGCAGACGCCGCAACGGTCGGTATAATTCATTTTCAGCGTATGCAAGGTAAACCCTTCGCCTTTGCCCATCGTCAGGCCGGCATACCGGATATTATCGGCCACCCAATGCGTCAGGACGGCTATTTTTTCCATTTCGTCGTTTTTGCCGCGGATCAGTTCGTTTACCTTTTTCTGCGCTTCGGGGATGGCTTCGAAACTGCCGTAGTCTTCGTTCGTCTTATTGAACCAAAGAGACTTATCTTGCCAGCGCGGGGTAGACGACATCATCAGCTTGGGCGCAGCGTCGAACAAATCCACCATATTCGGCTCTTTCTTGAAAGGCAGCATATCGGTTTTTACGAACGTATACACCTTTTGGTTGTCGCCATAGCGCATCGAGGAAGCGCACTCGCCCTGGTAGAACTGGAATTGCATCTCCTTTTCCATCGGAATAGACACTTTATAGACCTTGCGCACCGTAGGATCGGTTACCCAGAAAGGCACGATGTCGTAAAATTGCCCGCGCATGGGGGGGATAAACCGCGATTCGTCGTCGCCTTCCCCCAGCAAAGCATAGGTGAAGCCCTTCTTGGCGATTTCATACTCCAGAATATCGCCCGGTTCGAGGCGCCCTACTTCCATCATAATCTGGCGGGCGCCCCAATAGATGGCCCGGGCCGGGGCGACATAATCCCGGGCCTTGGTCACATCGAGGTTGAGCACATCGCCGTTGGCGCGCCGGATGGTTACATACCGAAATTCGGCATGGGCGGTAAGCGGATCATAATCGTATTTTACGATCCGGTTTTCCACCGCTCCCTGGGGAGTTTGTATTTTCACCACCTTACAGACGGCGAATGCGCCCGATCCGGTAGGCTGTACCGTAACGGCGGTACTGTCGAGCAAGGTCACGCAGTCGTATCCGGCGTAAGCTTGCTGCTGTTCGAGTGTCGGGTCGGGAGCGACCTGGCAACACCCGCCGTTTTGCCCGTAAGCCGGCAAGGTGGCGAGGATAGAGAACAGGGTGATAGGTAAGTACTTCTTCATTTGTTATTGTTTTATAAGAATGCGATCTGTAGCAAGCCGGCGGCACTCCGCCCGGCTGATTTTGCCGCTTCCGGTTTGCGGAATCCGGGCCACGGCCAGGATATATTTGGGTTGCTGGTATTTGGGCAGAAGCTGCCGGAGGATTTCCGCAAGCCCGCGGGGCGGCTCGCCCGCTTCCACCAGCAACACCACAGCTTCGCCGAATTTGGGATGCGGCACGGCCGTCAAGGCAAAGTTAACAGAAATGTGCGGACTAAGCGCCTTTTCCACCGTTTCGATTTGAATTTTAACGCCTCCGCTATTGATAATATTATCTTTTCTTCCTATGATAAGGAAACGGCCGTCGGGTAGAAGTTCGGCTACATCGTTGGTTTTCAGCTTTTCTTCGGCCACCAGCGGGGCGTCGATCACCAGGGTGCCGGTGGCCGAAAGCGAGAGGCCGACCGTAGGAAAAGGTTCGTAATACGGGGAAGCCCCGGGGCCGTTGAGCCTGCGAAGAGCGATATGCGACAAGGTTTCGGTCATTCCGTAGGTGGAATAAACCGCACCGGGAAAGTCCGCGAGCGCCGTTTCCAGCTCCCTGTCGATGGCGCCTCCGCCGATAATCAGGCGGTCGATAGCCCGGAGTCTGGCCGCTTCGGCCGGCTGCCGCAGCGAATTATAGACTTGCAAGGGAATCATAGCGGCAAAACCCAGAGGCCTTTCTTCGCAGGCCAGCGGATGGCCGGAGGGCGGTTGCAGGCAGAGATCGAGTCCGGCTACCAAGGCTCGCACAACCATCATTTTGCCGGCGATGTAACGCAGCGGCATACAAAGCAGGGCGCGATCGCCCGGTCGCAGCCCCAGGAACCGGCAGGTAAGCCGGGCGCTTTGCACCATCCGCGCTTTTTGCACGGCCAGTTTTTTAGGAGCGCCGGTCGAACCGGAGGTTTGCACGGTGAGGTAGGGCGAAGCGTCGAACCATTCGGCCAGGAAAAGATCCAGCTCCCGCCGGAAAGCAAGAAGGGGAGAGGTTTCAGCAGACGAGCCGGCTGTTTCCCGGCCCTCTTGCATTTTTTCCGTCTTTTCCGCTTTGTGCGTCTTTTCCGCCCCCGCCGCCTGTGTTTGGAGCCGGCGCCGGATCTCTTCGGCTGTATAAAGGACGCCGTCGATGCGGATGGTTTGGCTGTTTCGCTCCATGCTGTAGCCGGTTTGCGGTGAAGCAAAGGTATTCATGGATTCGTTTTTATCGTTCATTACTCTTTAGCAAAAACAGATCAGTGACAGCATCAATCGGCGGCAAAACCGATCCATTTGCAGCCTGTGATTTTTTCCGGAAAAGCGGCGGCTATTTTTGTGCGCCGGATACAATGGTTTTCTCCACCGAAGGAAAAGCAGCCCGGGCATCGTACCACAAGCAATCTTTCCGGATGGAAAGCGGCATCGACACATTATCCGTATAAAGCAATCCCGTGCCCAATCCCTGCGGAAGCGGATTGCGGAAAGTAGCGCACCATTGGGCAATCGCATTCAGCCCGATATTCGATTCGAGCGCCGAAGTGATCCACCATTTTCCTTTTTCCAGCATTTCATCGGCCAGGGCAATCCACTCGGCGCATCCGTAAAAACTGCCGTGCAACGAAGGTTTAAGGATGATATACTGCGGCCGTATCGTTTCCAGCAACCGCCTTTTCTCGTCCGGCCGGTACACCCCGATCAATTCTTCGTCGAGCGCAATGGGGAGCGGGCTTTCCTGCGCCAAACGCGCCATTTCCTGCCACTGTCCCGCGCGGATAGGCTGTTCGATGGAATGCAAATCCAATTCCGCCAACCGTTTAAGCTTATCCAACGCTTCGGCGGCCGTGAAAGCGCCGTTCGCATCCACCCGGAGTTCGATTTCGCGAGCTGTGAAGCAAGACCGGATATGCCGGATCAGCGCCAACTCCTGTTCGAAATCGATAGCGCCGATTTTCAGTTTGATACACCGGAATCCCGCCTCTATTTTCTGCTCGATCTGTTCGCGCATTTTCCGGTAATCGCCCATCCAGATCAGTCCGTTGATCGGAATGCCGGCTTCTCCCCGCGAAAAAGGCGTATCCCAAAGCGTGAATCTTCCTTCCCGGCTCGCTTCCAATTGGCGCAGCGCCGTTTCCAGTCCGAAAAGCACCGAAGACCAGGGGCGCAAAGCTTCCCGGTCGAGTGCCCCTTCCGCTTCGAAACGGCGGCACACGGCCGTAAGCCGAGATTCATACTTGCAGTCATATTCGGCGCTCAGAGCGGGCAGGGGAGCACATTCGCCCCATCCTACCACGTCCAGGCGGGCGGTGTCGTTCAGTATCAGATACCAAACCCGCCGGATAGAGTATATCCCGCGCGACGTTCCGGCCGGCTGTTTGAAATGCAATGTCCAGGGTATAATTTGTAAATGATAGGCCATACGATTTACTGCTTTTTACGATTAAAGAAATTAGGAATTAAGGAAATTTCGGATACTGCTTAAAGTCGGGTTTCCGTTTTTCCAGGAAAGCGTTTTTTCCCTCCTGCGCCTCGTCGGTCAGGTAATAAAGCAACGTCGCGTCGCCGGCCAGCTCTTGGATGCCCGCCTGCCCGTCGAGTTCCGCATTCAATCCCGCTTTAATCATCCGGAGCGCCAAGGGGCTGAGCAACATCATTTCTTCCGCCCAAGCCACATACTCGTCTTCCAACTGGTCCAGGGGCACTACCTTGTTCACCAGCCCCATATCCAACGCTTCCTCAGCATTGTATTTCCGGCAGAGAAACCAAATCTCGCGCGCCTTTTTCTGGCCCACCACCCGCGCTAGGTAAGACGACCCGAAGCCGGCGTCGAAACTCCCTACCCGGGGGCCCGTCTGGCCGAAAATGGCATTTTCCGAAGCAATCGAAAGATCGCAGACCACATGCAGCACATGACCGCCCCCGATGGCATAGCCGTTCACCGCGGCAATCACCGGTTTGGGAATCGACCGGATCTGTTTCTGCACATCCAGAACACTCAGCCGGGGCACCCCGTCTTTGCCGATATAGCCGCCGCGGCCTTTTACGTTCTGGTCGCCTCCCGAACAAAACGCCTTGTCGCCGGCCCCTGTCAGTACCACCACATTTATATCGACCTCTTCGCGGGCAATGCGCAGGGCGTCGCTCATCTCGGCCGTCGTGGTAGGGGTGAAAGCGTTGCGATACCGCGGGCGGTTGATCGTGATGCGGGCAATCCCGTTATAAAAATCGAACAGAATATCTTCGTATTCCTTTATTGTCGTCCATTCTCTTTGTGTTGCCATATGTCTTTTTAAAATAAATAATTAGTTTTTGCTATTTCCTCCGGCTTCCAAACCGGCCGTATCCTCTTTCAAGCCATGATAATACGCTTTGAGCAAACGCACGTCGTCCGCCTTATCGGTAAACACTTCCACGAAAAGCGGTTTCTCTGTCGCCTCCGGCGCGGTAAATGCCGCCATCGCCTCTTCCAATTCCGCCCCGTTGTGTACGGCCCTGTAGGCAAACCCGCGTTCCACGGCCCAGCCTTCGGCCGAAACGGTATGCGACGCCGTTACGAAACGATGCGTCCGGGGCTTCATCTTCAACCCGGGCAGGGCTTCGAAAATTTCGCCTCCGCCGTTATTCAACAGTAAAATCCGCACGTTCGGACGGATCTCGCCCATCCAAAGCGCGTTCATATCATAAAAGAAGCTCAAATCTCCGAGCACGATAAAGTTCAGCTTCTCCGAAGCCGACGCATACCCTAGCGCCGTAGAAAGCGAACCTTCTATACCGCTGGTTCCCCGGTTGCAGCATACCTCCACCGTCTCAGGCACGGTGAATAGTTGGGCGTACCGCACCGTCGAGCTATTGCCCAGGTGCAAGGCCGCCTCTTCCGGCAAGCTGCCGATCAACCGGCCCACCGCCGCCATTTCCGAATATCCGAACGCCGGAGCGGCCAGTTTTTTCGACTGAAACTCCCACGCTTTCGGGTACTCCACCGGCTTGTTTTCCAGCAAATAGGCAATTTTTTCCAGAAATTCGAAGGGATCCATCTCGATCACTGTCGTAAGCGATCCGAACAAATCCGCCACTTCTCCGTCCGGCGAAACATGCCAATGCTCGCGGGGCGGATGTTGGCGTAAGAATTGTTTGAGGCGTTTGGAAACGATATGGCCGCCGTAGGTAATCACCAGCTCCGGCGCCAACTTCTGCTGTTCCGCCTCTTTGAGGGCATACAAAATCGCATCGAAATTCTTCACCGCCACACCCGGCACCGTCCGGTTGCCGGTATGCTCGGTGAGCCACGCAAAATGCTTATACAACAGTTTGCAGATCTTTCGTTCGAATAAATAAATCAGGTTCATTTGTCCCACCACCATCATCCGGCGGCTGTAGCTGTTCAATCGGGCAATCAGCTCGTCGTACGCCTTATCGTATACATTCAATCCCTGATAACGGGTGATAACGCGTACTTCCGGCAAGGTTTCCGCCGTAAAGCGAAACAAGGGTTCGGCAATCGGCACATTGATATGCACCGGCCCTTTGCCGTGATGATTCAATTCCAGGAGCGCCTCGTTTACCAGCCGGTTGCAAAACCAGGCTTCCTCGTCGGTATGCATTTCCGGCAGGGTGACCGATTTCTTTACCAACGAGCCGAACACGCCGGGTTGGGGAAGCGTCTGTCCGTCCATCTGCCCGATCCAGGCGGCCGGCCGGTCGGCCGAGATCACCACCAAAGGCACCTGCTGGTAAAAGGCTTCCGCCACGGCCGGGTGCAGATTCAGCAGCGCCGTGCCCGAGGTGCAGCACACCGCTGCCGGCTTGCCCCCGTTCAGAGCCAGGCCGAGGGCGTAAAATCCGGCGCTTCGTTCGTCGGTTACGCTATGGCAAGTGAAGAAAGAATGGCTGGCCAGCGTATGCACCAGCGGCGCATTGCGGCTGCCGGGGCAAACTACTACCTGGCTCACCCCGTGTTCTACGAGAAGGGCCACCAGTTGCAGGATATTTTTCTTGTCGGAATACATCGTCGGTATGAAATCTTTAGTTCAATTAAAATCTATATTTCGTTTCTAATCAGTCTTTTATCGAAAAAGAATCGGAAACAACACCGCTTTCATCGTTTGCAGCTTATCCTCCGTCTCCTGCCATTCCTCTTCTTGGCGGGAAGAGGCCAGCAAGCCGCCCCCGGCATACAGCGTAAACGAAACCGGGCCGATATGGGTA
>DBFJSK010000222.1:0-1656 GCA_048403675.1 Tannerellaceae bacterium
GTTGAATGAATCGTCTTACTTTACGAAAATAATCATTTAATACTCTAAAAAACACTGATAGCTTATGACAACTCGCAGAAATTTCCTGAAAAACGGCGGTCTTTCCTTGGCCGGATTACTAGTCGGCCAACGTACTTTAGCCTCTATGGCCGAAGCTTCCGGAACCCCTGCCGGCCCTCGCGCCAGAGGCGCTTCTCCGGTTTCGACCGGCGCCTATACCTGTCTGCGCCCGGCTCCCGAAAAACGGCAATTCACTTCCGAAGCGGTGGAAAAAGCGATTCGCGAAACAAAAGCCCAATTGAAAGACCCGAAACTGGCCTGGATGTTCGAAAACTGCTTCCCCAACACGCTCGATACCACCTGCGAACACAAAATGGTAAACGGCAAGCCCGACACCTTCGTGCTGACCGGCGACATCCACGCCATGTGGCTGCGCGACTCCTCGGCCCAGGTATTTCCCCATATCACTTTTGCTAACGACGACCCGAAAGTAAAAACCATGCTGGCCGGAGTTATCAATCGTCAGACCTGGTGCATCAATATCGATCCGTATGCAAACGGCTTCAACGAAGGCCCTACCGGCAGCGAATGGGAAAGCGACAATACCCCGATGAAAAAAGAATTGCACGAACGCAAATGGGAAATCGACTCGCTTTGCTATCCGATCCGTCTGGCTTATCATTTCTGGAAAAAAACCGGCGACACCTCTCCCTTCGATGCCAATTGGGAAAAGGCAATGCAAGCGGTTTATAAAACCTTCCGGGAGCAACAACGCAAAGAAGACTTCGGCCCGTACAAATTCACCCGCGTCACCGACCGCCAGGGAGACACTTTGCTGAACGACGGTTGGGGCAGTCCGGTACGTCCGGTGGGGCTGATCGTGTCGTCTTTCCGCCCGTCGGACGATGCCACCTTATTCGGCTTCCTGATTCCTTCGAACCTGTTTGCCGTCACTTCCCTGCGCCAACTGGCCGAGATGATGCGCAAGATTAAAAATAACAACACCTTTGCCGGCGAATGCGAAGCCCTGGCCAACGAGGTGGAGGCTGCGGTAAACCAATACGGCATTATCGAACACCCCAAATTCGGAAAAGTATATGCTTTTGAAGTAGACGGTTATTACAACCACGTTTATATGGACGACGCCAATGTGCCGAGCCTCTTGGCGCTCCCCTACCTGGGATGCGTAAAAACGGACGATCCGGTTTATCAGAACACGCGCCGGTTGATCCTGAGCGAATATAATCCTTATTTCTTCAAAGGAAAAGCCGGCGAAGGCATCGGCGGCCCGCACGTAGGCTTCGGTTACATCTGGCCGATGAGTATCATTATGCGTTGCAACACCACCAACGATACGGAAGAAATCCGGCGCTGCGTGAAAATGCTCCGCGATACCGACGGCGATACGGGCTTTATGCACGAATCGTTCTATATGGACGATCCGAAGAAATTCACCCGCTCCTGGTTTGCGTGGGTCAATACTTTGTTTGGCGAAATGATCTACCGTCTGGTAAAAGAAGGGAAAATAGACATCCTTAATAATCTCAGATAACATCCACGCAATAAATTCTGATTCAATCAAAAGAATCATTCTTATAGTATTCTAACGGAGAGCGATTTTCATCTAATCGTTCTCCGTTATTTTTTTATTCTTTT
>DBFJSK010000223.1:0-6572 GCA_048403675.1 Tannerellaceae bacterium
GAGAAAGGTTGGGATCTGCCTTACCATGCAGAAGAAGAGGAGGAGGAAAATGACGATGAAAAACGCAACGCTCTTTGCAAACAATACGCCGAAGAGGTCAAAAACTGGTTTGGAAAAGAAAAACCTTACCTGCGCGACGATTTGCGGCTGACCGACCTGCAACGAGTTTTCCCCATCAGCCGTTCCTACCTTTCCCAACTTTTCAACCGCGAGCTAGGTTGTTCTTTCTCCGATTATGTGAACAGTTTGCGGATAGAAGAAAGCAAACGGCTGCTCGAAACGGAACCCGACACCAGTATCCAGGAGATTGCCGAACGTTCCGGATTCCATTCCATCAGCACCTTTCGCCGGGCTTTTGTAAAACATACCGGTTCCATGCCCTCCGAATACCGGAAAGCCTAGAACCGGAGTGTTTTCGTTAGGATGAGGGTGAGTTCTTCCGGCAGCCCTGCGGCTGTTTATTTACTTCAATCCGTCGATCGGAAGGAAATCCTGGTCGGCATAATCCAGATTCTCGCCGCCCATGCCCCAGATAAACGTATAATTCGAAGTAGCGGCCGCACAATGAATCGACCATTCCGGCGAAAGCACCGCCTCACGGTTTTTCATCCAGATCGGCCGCGTTTCTTCCGGCTCTCCCATGAAATGGCAAATCGCCTGGTTCTCGGGCAAATCGAAATAGAAATAAGCCTCCATGCGCCGGGAATGCGTATGGGCCGGCATGGTGTTCCATACGCTGCCCGGTGCCAGTTCCGTCATGCCCATCTGCAACTGGCAGGTGGGCAGGAGCTGGTTGACGATCATTTTATGGATCCGGCGCCGGTTGGAAGTTTCCAACGCCCCCATTTCCGCTACGATGGCCTCCTGCTTCGTCAGTTTCCGATCCGGATAATTCCGGTGGGCCGGCAGCGAATTGAAATAAAAAAGCGCAGGTTCTTCAGGATCGAGGCTTTCGAACCTAATTTCCCGATCGCCCGAACCTACATATAAAGCCTCTTTGGCTCCGAGATCGTAGCAAGTATCCGCCGCATGCACCCGCCCGGCGCCCCCTACATTGAAGATGCCCATTTCCCGGCTATGCAGGAAAAAAGCCTGTTTGAGCGGCTCGATGGCTTCCAGCGGCAGGATTTCCTTCGATGGCATGGCGCCTCCCACGATCATCCGGTCGTACATCGAATACACCATATTCACTTCATCGAGCGAAAAAATCGTTTCGATCAAAAAATCCCGCCGTAACCGCCGGGTATCGTACGAACGGGCATCTTCGGGATGCGCCGCATAACGCAATTCGTAATTTGTTTTCATTTTACTTTGTTTTTATTTCAGCGCATGATCGGTTGCCACCTCGCTACCGCTCCACGCTTTCAAGTTCGTCCACTGCGTAAAAGGTGCGGCCCAGAACGGGTCGCTGGCGGGAAGTCCGAGGGCGACTAGGCCGGCAGCGCATAGATACCCGCTGCCGGTATTGATATACGTTTCCGACATTCCGATTTGCGCCCCGGCAAACCCCACCCGAAGCCAGCCGTTTTCATCGAAATTGGCCGGCGATTTGAATTGATTCCGGATCACCGCCGTCAGCGCCGAGCGTACCTGAGCCGGTTCGATTTCCTCGGGCAGCAGATGAAGAAGTGCCGCCTGGCTGAGCGCATGAAATGCGCCGCACCGGTAAACGATGGAACGTCCTACCACGGGAAATGTTCCTTCGGGCGATATAAACCGTTCCAACTGCGCCGCGTAACGGCCGTGGCGCGTGGATTGCACGGCGAGGAAATCCGCCCCTTCCAATCCATGCTTTTGCATAACGCGCAGCACATCGGTGAGCATGGGATGGATAACGAAACTATTGTAATAATCCATATGGAAATCGGCGCCGTCGCCGTACAACGCATCTCCTTTGTACCATTCGTGGCGGAAACGCCCCACGCCGTAGGTAAGGCGTTGCAGATCGCATTCGCCGGTAAATTCCAGCAGCGCAGCCTCTATCGTCGAGGCAAAAAGCAGCCAGTTGTTTTCCCACGGCCGGATGGCGCGGCTTCTTTTCAGTTCCGTTACTACCCATTCTTTCCCTTCCTCATCCAGATTCCCCCAGAGCGCATGTGGAGCGCGCAGCAATCCTTCGGCCAGAAAAGCGGCATCGACCAGGGGTTGGTAAGGTTCTCCGAATACCAGATAGTCCGGCGCTTTGGGATTAACCGCGTTCTTCAATCCTTTTACCGCCAGCGCGGTATACCGGGCCCGCAGACGCCCTTCGGCCGTAGAATCGGGACCCAGTTCCAGCCAGGGGGATATTCCGCACAAAAGGCGGCCTACCGCTTCGAGATGCGAGAATGGCCGGCGATCGGCGGCTTTCGATTCGTAAGGCATCGTTTCTTTGAGCCGGTTTTCGCTTAACGCCGTGAGCACCGGGTCGGCCAGTTTCACCAGCGTTTCCACCCATACGGCCCGGTCGCCGCCGGCGGAATCGGCCACCGCCCTTTCGTGGGGCGTTCCTGCATTCATTCCTACCCCCGCCCAGAGGCACAGAAAGAGCGAAAGAAAATACTTCATGGCGCTATTTCAATGTTTTTTTCAGCCGCAACAGGGCTTCTACATAATAATAATCGGCATAACTGAGCGGTACGTCAACCTCTCCGTTTCCCGGGAAATTCCCCGTGGAGTGCATCAGAGCGAAATGACAGTTATCGCCCACTTTCGCCAGGTAATCGGGCGAGGAAAGCGAACGAATTTGCGCTTGAGCGAAGGCCAGGCATTGTTGTCCGAAGTCGCCGGCGTTCATTTGGCTCAGTTCGATGAGTGCGGAAGCCATCACAGCGGCGGCGGAAGCGTCGCGGGGCGCATCGGGGATGTCCGGGGCGTCGAAGTCCCAGTAAGGGATTTTGTCGGCCGGCATGCGGGGGTGTTCCATCAGATACCGGGCTACATGACGGGCCTGATCCAGATAGGCCGCAACCCCTGTTTCGCGGTACATCATCGTATACCCGTACAACGCCCAAGCTTGCCCGCGCGCCCAGGCCGACGAATCGGCCGCGCCCTGGTGGGTTTGTTTGAGATGGGGCTGAGCGGTCAGCGTGTCGTAAGAAACGACATGGTAACAGCTATAGTCCGGACGGAAATGATGAGCCAGCGTTTTGTCGGCATGCGAGAGCGCCATTTCGCGGAAACGTTCGTCGCCCGTCTGGCGGGTAGCCCAGGTAAAAAATTCCAGATTCATCATATTATCGATAATTACCGGATACTGCCATTTGTCTTTATTGAAATCCCACGAGCGGATCAGTCCTACTTTGGGGTTGTAGCGGGTGGCCAGCGAGCGGGCGCCGGTTAGCAGCACGTCGCGGTAGGCGGGATTGGCGGTCAGGCGCAGCCCGTTGCCGAAACTGCAATACAACATAAAGCCCAGGTCGTGGCTATAGGTGATATGTTGGGCCTCTTCCACTCGCGCGGTGTACATTTGGGCATATTTTTTAAGCGAGTCGGTGGGGTTGTTCTCATATAAATACCACAGTTCGCCGGGGAAGAAGCCGCTGCACCACCAACTGTAATCGCTGGTTTCCAGCTTTCCTTTATCGATCGACTTGGGTAAGAGGCCGGGCGCGTTTTCGAGTGATTGGGCCATCAAGAGGGCCTGCCGTGTGGCTGTTTCCAATCCTCGTTCGATCACGGCTTCCAGCGGTTCTTCTTTGGGCGTTTCCTGGCAGCCGCAGAGAAGCAAAGCCGCTGTACACAGGTAAGTGCCTATACGTGTTTTCATGTTATTTAATTTAGTGTGAACGCAAACATACTTATTTTTTTGTTTTTTGGAGGAGGTGTATCCGGAATTTCGGTCTTTTTTCAGTTCCGCACGATTTCGAATGCTCCATCGAGGCGAATATCTTCCGACGAGGCGCCGATCATCACGGCAAAACGGCCCGGTTCGACGGTAAATTCATTGTGAATATCCCATAATCCCAGCTCTTGCGGCGTCAGCAGGAAGCTCACTTCCTTCGATTCTCCGGGTTGTAAGGTGATGCGTTCGAAGCCGCGCAATACTTTTGTATAGGTCGTGACGCTGCTGTACTCGTCGTGCAGGTATAATTGCACCACTTCATCGCCCGCCCGGTTGCCGGTATTGCGCACGGTGCAACTCACCTTCACCTGGCCTTGTACGCCTTGGCGTTCGGGGGTGATTTTCAGGTTATCATACCCGAAGGTGGTATAGCTCAGCCCATGTCCGAAAGGATAAAGCGCGCCGTATACGCTGGCCGATGCCGGTACGTCGGAACCGGGTTTGAAAGGGAAAGCAAAAGGTACCTGGCCTACCGATTTGGGGAAGGTTACGGCCAGGCGGCCGCCGGGATTGTAATCGCCGAAAAGCACTTCGGCGACGGCCTGTCCGCAAAATTCTCCGGGGAACCAGGCATGCAGGATGGCAGGCAGATTCCGCTGGGCGTAATTGATGGTGGAAGCCCGTCCGTCGAGTAATACCAATACCGTCGGTTTGCCGGTGGCTTGTACGGCTTTAATCAGATCTCTCTGCCGACCCGGCAGGTTTAAGTCGGTACGCGATTTGTCTTCCCGGACGGTGAGTTCCGAACCTCCGCATACCAGAATCACCACGTCGGCGGCGCGGGCGGCGGCTACGGCCCGGTTCATAGCTTCGGTTTCTTCGGGGCTATAGGGAAAATCGATCAGTTCGCTTTCCGGGAAATGCGGATCGATGATGTCGCAACCTTTTTCATAGACGACAGCGGCTTCGGGCAGAAGCTTCCGGATGCCTTGTTCGACGGTAATCATCGGGGCGTTAGCCGGCCCGTACCGGCAGATCAGGTTTTTATGTTCGGCGGCGTTGGGACCGATCACGGCTATGTTTTTCAGGTGTTTATCCAAAGGAAGAAGGTTGCCTTCGTTTTTCAGCAGAACAATGCTCTGGCGCGCGGCGTCGAGCGATACAGCCTGGTGTTCGGGGCAATGAACGAGGCGATCGGCCTCTTTCGGATCGCCTTTGTAGGGATTGTCGAAAAGGCCCATCCGGAATTTAACCCGTAGGATTTCGGCTACCCGCGCGTCGACGGTTTCCAAGGAGATTTTGCCGTTGCGGATGGCACTGCGCAGGGGTAAGATGAATTCGTCGGGCGCGGTGAACTGGGTACGGATGTTCAAACCGGCATGGATGGCCTGAGCTACCGCATCTTCATAATTTTCCGCTACCCGGTGTTTGGAATGAATAAATTCCACGGCTTCGCTGTCGGATACGACATACCCTTTAAATCCCCATTCGCCGCGGAGCAGCCGGGTGAGGAAGAATGCGCTGCCGCTGACCGGCACGCCGTCGTAATCGTTGTAGGAACTCATCACGCCCAGGGCGCCGGCTTCCTGGAAAGCGACGCGGAAGGGTTCGAGGTAGAGGGTGCGCATTTCTCGGGGGGCGACGTGCGGATCGGTACGGGTGCCTCCGTCGCGGCCGCCTACGGGAATGCTGTATACGGCAAAGTGTTTGGGCGTGGCTACCAGCCCGTGGCTTTGCAGGGCGAGGATCATTTGTTTACCGAGCTGTCCGACCAGGTAGGGATCTTCCCCGTACGATTCTACTACGCGGCCCCAGCGGGGGTCTTGGGCGATGTCGAGAATGGGGGAATAGATGTTGGTATACCCCAGAGCCACGGCTTCGCGGGCTTCTACCTGGCCGATACGGGCGATCAGGTTTTTGTTCCACGTGGCGCCCTGGCCGCATTGGGCGGGAAAATAGGTGGCCCGGTCGTGGCAGAGGCCGCGGATGCCTTCGTTGGTAAAATCCACAGGGATGCCCAGGCGGGTTTCTTCCACAAAGAAGCGTTGTACGGCCCGACGGCTTTCTACGCTATGGGAATAGGGGTAGGAGTAGGCGGAGCGGAAACTGCCCAGTCCGTTGTGTTCTTCGTCGATGTTGCCGATGCCGTCTTTCCAGATTTCGTTTTTCCATTCGGGGGTGGGCAAAGCGTCTTTCAGGACGCGGCCCGAGCCGTAGAGGGTGGCCATCTGACAGGTTTTTTCGTCGAGGTTCATCTGGCCCAGCAGGTCGCGCACGCGCGCTTCGAGGGGAGCTTCCGGATCTTCGTAGGTATCTTTTATCCCGTTTTTGTTGAAGTCGATCCATCCTTTTTTATAAAGGTTGTCTTTGGCGGAAAGGCTTCCCGTCGTGGCTAAGGCAAGGGCCAGGAGCAGGCTGAGTTTTTTCATGGGTATGTATTTTTAATGAGTGTCGTTGTTTGTTCGAGAGAACAAAGGTAGTAAAAAGGAGGGAGGCGAAACGGGGTGGAAGCAGGCTTTTTTTGTGTTCTTCCGCTTATCGGCCGGGGTGGAGAGTAGGGGGTTATTGTATTTTTCTTTTGAATCGAAAAAAGGCCGGAAACGGGGGAAAAAGGCCTGAAAACAGGGGCGAAAATTACACTGTTATGGAATTTGAATTTCATGCCAGTGAAATTGAAATCGGATGCTTATGGAATTTCGATTTCACTGGCATGCGTTTTCCGCTGTCCGGAGTTCGTGTAAAAAACGCTCGGAAAGGGAGGGGTCGCGTATAGCGCTATACGTTGAAGCGGAAGTGCATGATGTCGCCG
>DBFJSK010000224.1:0-4577 GCA_048403675.1 Tannerellaceae bacterium
GATATCATGAAAGTATACCAAACAAACGAAATTAAGAACATCTCGATCTTGGGAAGTTCCGGCTCTGGGAAAACCACTCTCGCTGAAGCTATGCTTTACGAGGGTGGAGTTATAAAACGTCGCGGCTCTGTAGATGCAGGCAATACGGTGTCCGACTATTTCCCGGTTGAGAAGGAGTATGGCTACTCGGTGTTCTCAACCGTTTTCAGTGTGGAATGGCAGGATAGAAAGCTGAATTTCATCGATTGTCCGGGTTCCGACGACTTTATCGGGGGTGCTGTTTCGGCCTTGAACGTTACGGATACGGCGCTGATGGTCATCAATGCCCAATACGGGGTGGAGGTAGGAACGGTCAACCAGTTCCGGTATACTGAACAATTTCATAAACCCGTCATCTTCGTCGTCAACCAACTCGATAACGACAAAGCCGATTACGACGGAACCCTTTCCCAACTGAAAGACCGCTGGGGCAGCAAAATCGTGCCCATCCAATACCCCGTTTCCACCGGCTCCTCCTTCAATGCGGTAGTCGATGTGCTGAAAATGAAAATGTACCGTTGGAAACCCGAAGGCGGTGTGCCCGACGTACTCGAAATTCCGGCCGAAGAGATGGACAAGGCGATGGAACTTCATAAGGGCTTGGTAGAAGCCGCCGCCGAAAACGACGATGCGCTGATGGAAAAGTTCTTCGAAGAGGGCACCTTGAGCGAAGACGATATGCGCGCCGGTATTCGCGCCGGGCTGGTTACCCGCAGTATGTTCCCCGTATTCTGCGTTTGCGCAGGCCGCGACATGTGCGTACGCCGTACGCTGGAATTCCTTGGCAACGTGGTGCCTTGTACCGACAAGATGCCTCGTCCCGTCACCACCGAAGGCGTGGAAGTAACCCCGATCGCCGACGGCCCGACCAGCCTCTTTTTCTTTAAGACAACTATTGAACCTCATATCGGCCAGGTGTCCTATTTCAAAGTGATATCAGGAAAAGTGAAAGAAGGCGACGACCTGCTCAATGCCGACCGCGGTTCGAAGGAACGCATTGCCCAGCTCTTCTCGGTAGCCGGGCAAACCCGTAATCCGGTCACGGAAATGGTAGCCGGCGACATAGGCGCTACGGTTAAACTGAAAGACGTACGGCGCGGAAATACGCTCAATGGCAAGGGATGCGATTATCGCTTCGACTTTATCAAATACCCCGATCCCAAATACCGCCGGGCTATCAAGGCGGTAAACGAAGCCGATTCCGAAAAGATGATGGAAATCCTTACCCGCATGCGCGAAGAAGATCCGACGTGGGTAGTCGAACAATCCAAAGAACTCAAGCAGACCATCGTGTCCGGACAGGGTGAATTCCACCTGCGCACCCTTAAATGGCGCATCGAAAACAACGACAAGCTTCCCATCGAATATATCGAACCGAAAATACCTTATCGCGAAACTATCACCAAGTCGTCCCGTTCCGATTACCGCCACAAGAAACAATCCGGTGGCGCCGGTCAGTTCGGCGAAGTGCATCTGATCGTGGAACCTTACTACGAAGGCATGCCTGCTCCCGACACCTACCGTTTCGGCGGTCAGGAATACAAGATGAATGTGCGCGATACGCAAATTATTGATTTGGACTGGGGCGGTAAGCTGGTATTTGTAAACTGCATCGTCGGCGGCGCCATCGATGCCCGTTTCCTGCCGGCTATCCTGAAAGGCATTATGGGACGCATGGAGCAAGGACCGCTCACCGGCTCGTATGCACGTGATGTACGTATCTGTGTGTATGACGGAAAAATGCACCCGGTAGACAGCAATGAAATCTCATTTATGCTTGCCGGCCGTAATGCCTTCAGTACTGCCTTCAAAGAAGCCGGACCGAAAATTCTGGAACCCATTTATGATGTGGAAGTCTCCGTGCCCGCCGATTACCTGGGCGACGTGATGAGCGACCTGCAGGGACGCCGCGCCCTGATTATGGGTATGAACAGCGAAAAAGGTTTCGAAAAACTGCTGGCCAAAGTGCCTTTGAAGGAAATGTCGAACTACTCTACCTCGCTAAGCTCCCTCTCGGGCGGCCGCGCTTCCTTCACGATGAAGTTCGCCAGCTACGAGCTGGTTCCGGCCGATGTACAAGACAAGCTGCTGAAAGCTTACGAAGCTACGCAAACGGAAGATTAATTTCAGCCTCCCTATTTACCTGCGCAGAGAGGGCGTTCCGACAGAAGGGAACGCCCTCTTTTCATTTGATCGTCATCCGGTTGTCGCGCCCTTGTAACGGGAATGGGCTATGTTTGCATCGTAAGCAAAACAAAAAGAAAATGAAACTGCGCACCTATTATCCCACCGTCGTCTTATCCGACATCCACCTGGGAAGCGAACACTCCCGCACCGAAGAGGTCACCCGTTTCCTGCGCCATATCGATTGCGACCGGCTCATCCTGAACGGCGACATCATCGACGGCTGGCAACTGCAAAAGCCCGGCAAACGCTGGAAACAAAAACACACCGATTTTTTCAAAGTCCTGATGAAAATGATGGAGAAAAAGGGAACCCGGATTATCTACGTGCGCGGCAACCACGACGATTTTCTCGACAACCTCATCCCTTTCCGCTTTTCAAACCTGAGCCTGGTCAAAGACTATCTGCTCACCTGCCACGGTAAACGCTACCTGGTGACCCACGGCGACGTGTTCGACGCCATTACCACCCATATGCGCTGGTTGGCCCGGCTGGGCGACGTAGGCTATACTTTGCTGCTCTGGCTCAACAAGGTATACAACCGGCGGCGCGAAAAACAAGGAAAACCCTATTTTTCGCTTTCGCGCCACGTCAAACATAAAGTAAAAAGCGCCGTTTCCTACATTTCAGCCTTCGAAAAAGAACTGGCCGCCCTGGCCGCGAAAAGAAAACTCGACGGTATTATCTGCGGCCATATCCACCAGCCAGCCAGCGTGATGTACGGGTCGGTACATTATCTGAACGCCGGCGATTGGGTAGAGAGCCTCACCGCCCTGGTCGAAACCGAAGCCGGCGAATGGCAGATCCTTACCTACCGGGAAGCCGACTATACAGAAGAAACGGCATCCGGCAATTCTTTATATGCCCACGTCGTATGAAAGTGCTTTTTATCATCCAGGGAGAAGGTCGGGGCCATCTTACCCAAGCCCTTTCACTCGGCCAGCAACTCCGTGCGGAAGGGCACCAGATAGTGGGCGCCCTGGTCGGCAAAAGCGCAGTTCGGCGCTTGCCCGCTTTTTTCCGGGAAAAAATCAATGTCCCGATCTATCCTTTCGAAAGTCCGAACTTTCTCCCCACCGCTAAAAATAAACAAGTCCATTTAGGAAAAAGTATCCTCTACAACCTTCTCCGCCTGCCCGTCTACCTGGCCAGTATGCACTATATCCGCCGCATGATTCGCCAGACCAAAGCCGATGTGGTTGTAAACTTCTATGAATTGCTCACCGGTTTGACTTATTTCCTTTTCCGCCCTAAACCGTTGCTGATCTGCATTGCCCACCAATATCTTTTTCTTCATCCCGACTTCGAGTTTCCCAAAGAAAGCCCGCTGGCATTAGCCAGTTTGAAATTCTTTACCCGCCTGACCGCTTTGGGAGCGGTGAAAAAGCTAGCTCTTTCATTTCGCAAAATGCGGGAAATACCTGCCCAAAGGCTGGTGGTAGTTCCCCCCCTGCTGCGAAAAGAAGTATTGGAAACCCGTCCGGTTGCGGGCGATTACCTACACGGATATTTGCTAAACAGCGGTTTTAGCGAAGAAGTCAAACGTTGGCACACCCTCCATCCCGAGGTTTTCCTACATTTTTTCTGGGACAAAAAGGGAGCTGTGGAAGCCACCGTCGTGGATGCCGGGCTGACCTTCCATCCCCTCGACGACACCCTTTTCCTTCGCTATCTGGGGGGCGCGAAAGCATATGCTACCACGGCCGGTTTCGAATCGGTTTGCGAAGCGATGTATCTGGATAAACCCGTTTTGATGGTACCTACCCATATCGAACAAGCCTGCAATGCGTTCGATGCCGCCCGTGCGGGAGCCGGCCTTGTCGCCGACAGCTTCGATCTGGATGCCTTGCTGCAACTCGCCCGCACCCCGACAGCGAATCCTGCTTTCCGCGAGTGGGTGCGCCAAGCCGGCTGGCTAATCCGCCGGGAATTTCGCGCCGATCTGCTGGCGGACGAAGAATATATCCCTTTACTGCGCCGATGGGCCACCCATTGGATGATCCGGCTCGGCCGAAATTTGAATTTATGAAAAATGCCGGCCCAAAGAAGAAGAGGCTAGGCCGGCCGGAACCGTCGTTTTTGCAGGTCCCGACGCTGACCCGTAAGATTCCCTCAGGCAGTTCGGTTGCGAGCCTGACCTTTTATTCCGGGTGAACATGAACCTGATTTGAAGGGGGGGAGGAATATGCCAACAAAGGCTTCCTTTCAAGCAAAAAATAACCGGAAAACAGGGTGAAGGCGGATCACCTTTCACCCTGTTTTCCGGATCCGTACGCCCGAAAGGCAAAAAAGTTTTCCGCCTCTTGGGATAGACCGCGTTTTCTTTACTGATTCAACGCCTGCTCTATATCGGC
>DBFJSK010000225.1:0-2628 GCA_048403675.1 Tannerellaceae bacterium
TATATCATCTTGGATATTTTGTTTTTTCCGGGTAGCTTTTCGGCTTAATACGCCTATCTCTACATAACTTTGACTCAAACTGTTGAATAAAATATTCATCATAGACAATGCATCGTTGCAATGTCGATACAACGTGAATATCAGCTCTTTTTCCAAACTCTTCGGAACCAAGCTTATTTTTTTATCCAGGGTTCTATATAGGTTGGGAAACATAAATTCGATCGTGTGGATATGTTGCTTCCATAGAAGCGATAACTTTTCAGGCGTAGAGGCTCTGTCTGCAAAATTCACTCCTCCCGATAAATCCATCGCCGCTTCCGCGTTCTGCTCGGTAATGAGCAACATAGCGGCTTGCGCGTCGAAAAGTTCGGTTATAGCCTTATTTATAGCTGTCTTTGTTTCCGAAGAAAAGGGAATGGGAGAAGAAGGGGAGGCCGAGGTTAATTTGCGTTCATAATGACTTAAAACAGCTACTTGCGAGGATTCCCCTTTCCCTTTCCCTTTCCCTTTCCCTGCACCGGCTGATTCTTTTTGTACATTTATCGTAGTAAAAGGCACTAATTCGCGGGCACACAAATAGGCATCGATGGCTAGTTGGATAAAATGAATACAAAGGTTTTCATCGTCCGTTTTTATGCACTTTACGGCTTCGGACAAAAAAGAGTCCAAGGCCATCCGTTGCTCCCGGTAGCGGGCGACTTGCAAAAGTGCTTTGGAAGATAAAGGAGTAGATGCAAACGAAGAGGAGGAGGAAGACGAAGAAGAGGACGAGGAAGAGGAGGAGGAGGACGTGGACGTGGAAACAAAAGATACGGGAGTAGAAGATTCCCCTGCCGCAGAAGCAAATAAATTCAAGCTTTCGAAAGTATCCAAATGGCGGGCGAAACCTCCCAGTATGTTGATCGCTTCGCCTAACGTCTTTCCGGTAAGGGCCAGGTTCAGCCCCTCTGTCTGTACGCAAAACGCCGTAAGATGATCGCCCATGCTGCTACCATGCGTGCGGGGGGGACGCCCCCTTACATTTATCAGACTGATTTTATCGTCTTCCATAATCACCTGGGTAGCGATACGCTGGATCACTTTGTCCCGAGAAGCGGCAGGCAGCCGGCAGGCAGGAGCGTCGACATTCTTGCATGGAACGGGGTTGGAAAGTGCATCTCTGCTGTTTATCTTCGTTTCCTCCGGCTCTGGGGGCCGCAGGATGTGCAGCAGTTGCTCTAAAGAAGCCTGCCGGGAAGCCGCGGGATGTGCTTCCGGAGTACGATCGGGGGTCGGGCGTAAAGGAGAATAGTCGCGCATGTATCCATTTTTTCGCTTGTTATTCCATGTTGTAAACATATGGAATAATAGGAACATAGACAAACAAAAAGGGAAAAATACTTTTTCGCCTCCTATCCTACCCCCGCCATTCCACTTCCTGTTGCCAGGTAGCGCCACTTATATCGGTCAGCACCAAGGTATACTTGCCCTCAGGAAGCTGTTGCAAGGCAGGATCTTCGAGCCTTAAACGAGCCTTTGCGCCCAAAGGAACCACCAAGCTATGGGCGCCGGGTTTTACTTTCGCTACATAGACATTCGCAATAGCGGACGTCGGAAAATCCTTCAGCTCCTCGCCGGTACGGTTGAACCGTATCGTTCCCTGGGCATCTTTCAGCGTAATCCCGATCAGGAAAGAGCCATACACATCGACGCCCTCTACCCGGTAAATATCGAAAGATAAACGGCCGTTTTCCAACCGCACATCCGCCAGCTCGATCCTAGGCTTGACGGATTTATTATGCAACGGCCCCCCTACGCCCCCATGAAAATATTGGTTGGTATAGAGCGCCAGGGCGAAGATAGCAACCGACAGGGCCGCCACCCAACGACACAACGGCCGGGCACGGCACGGAAGCTCTCCGGAAGCCATCCAAACAAACCAGGGCTTCCTCCGGATGGCAGGGAATTTGTTCCGTATCCAGTAATCGGCCGAATAAAACCCGCCGCCGGCCACCCCGAGCGCAAAGCCGCCGGCTACGCCCAGTATACCGATTTGCCATTCATCCAGGCACGTGGTTCCCAGCCAACCCGAGCCGAGCAAAATACCGCCGGCCAATCCCATAACGCCCAAACTCATCAGCCGCGTGAAGAAGCCGAGCATGATAGCCAGCCCCACGATGCCCTCGATACAGGTGAAAAGCACCATGGCCCAAAACAGGGTGTCGGGGTGGGTTACCAAATAAGCAATCAGGGGTTTTATACCGAGGGCGTTGGGTAGAAAGTGGTTGAACTTTTCGCCTACATAGCCGGCTACATCGGGATCGAGTTTATTTTCCAAGACGACGCGTCTTAAAAAAGCGGAAAAATAAGTCCAGCCAATCACCAGCCGTAAAGCTAAGGTAGCCAACGCGGCTAAAGCATACGTGTCGGAATGTTCGAAAGTGTGTGCATTATCTTTCATATCGTTTTTATTTGAGATTGCCGCCAAGGCGTTCGGTTTCGACAAACGAGCGGCAGGTTGCTGTTTTTCCGGTTCTTGCGCTCCTTTTGTTTTTTTAAAACAAAGCGCTACCCTTTAGTGTTCAAAGCTTCCCCCTGCCGGGCGTTAACGAGAT
Source organism: Tannerellaceae bacterium (assembly GCA_048403675.1). Taxonomy (GTDB): domain Bacteria; phylum Bacteroidota; class Bacteroidia; order Bacteroidales; family Tannerellaceae; genus Parabacteroides. The sequence continues at coordinate 2,595 of DBFJSK010000225.1, forward strand.
TTTTCCGCTAGAATTGCTCCAATACCTCAATCCG
>DBFJSK010000226.1:0-7209 GCA_048403675.1 Tannerellaceae bacterium
TAACAATGCAGCCAACAACGCACTGGCAAATACATCGCCCGTACCATGATAATAGCCCGGAATTTTAGGAACGAACACATACCCTGTACGATGGTTTTCCTTATCGTACGTAGCCGCCCCCAGATCGTCTTCATTGAAATAAACGCCGGTCAGCACCACCTGCCGAGGCCCTAAATCCGCCAGTTTCCTGACAATCCCCTCGATATAAGCTTTCTGGTAAGGCCCCGGCCGGTAGGGTTCGCCCAGCAAAAGAGCCGCTTCCGTCAGATTCGGTACGATAATATCCGCCTTTTCGCAAAGCGATCTCATCCCTTCGACGAACTCGGGAGTAAATAATTTATACAACTCCCCGTTGTCGGCCATCACCGGATCGACCAGAATCAAGTTCTCTTTCGTTTTAAACAACCGGAAAAACTCTTTTACGATTTCCACCTGCCGGATCGAGCCGAGAAAACCGCTGTAAATGGCATCGAACCCGATGCCTAACGCTTTCCAATGATGCAGCATAGGGGCCATATCATCGGTCAGGTCGCGATACGTATAGCCTTCGATACCTCCCGTATGCGTAGAAAGTACGGCGGTAGGCAGGGCGCTCACTTCGATGCCGGCTGCCGACAAAATAGGAAGCGCTACCGTCAGCGAGCATTTTCCGAAACCGGACAAATCGTGAATAGCGGCTACCCGTTTTAATCTTGTTTTATTTTCCATGTCGGACACTATTTTATCTTGACGTATAAACAAATCTCAGCCTCCGGAACCGGTCGCGAAGGGCTGCCACGCTATTTCGTCGGGCTCAGGATAAGCTGAAAAAGAATGGCGACAGCCAGGTACAACACATAGCATAATGCGGCGATTCCCAGCGCCACCGCGATCTGCATGCCTGTCCGTTTTTCCGTCCGAAAATAATCGTACGTCCAAATCGCCCCCATAATACCGATGGCCGCCCCGATGGCGCCCCCTATGAAAATCAATAAAACAGGCAGGCCCCCCAGTACATATTCCAACGGGCTTAACCGTTCTTCTAAGGGGAATTTCCGTCCCCGGAAAGTAACCACGTGTACGAAATCGAGTCCGTATACCACTTTCATTTCTTCGGTATCGCCCGAAGTCGTTTTTACCAGGTATTTGCCTTTGGAACGTTTCAAAAGTTCACCGTCTTGATATAACTTTTGGTTGAAAGGCCCGTATTCCAGCGTGAGCTGCCCGGTTACCCCTTCCAGGTTGAAATCCACTTTCTTTTTCATATCCACTTTTTCTTTACGTATGGGAAGCAAAGATAGAAATTTCTTTGGATATGCTTGGTTAGCGGATTCACAGATTATTATCTTCGTCGCCGTCGGATAAATTATTCAATTCGAATTCCAGATCCGTCAGCTCCTCGTGCCAGCTTTTCCTTACGGCATCCGGCGTATCGGGAGGAGCGGTGTTGATAAGTCGCTGCAAGTCGATGATGGCTTCTTCCAAGGTGTCACGTTTATTCATACTGTTTTCGTTTTTAATGCGTGTATGCATGTATAACAGAGCAGCCTCACGAGTTGTTTGGCGACGGCCCCCCGATAGGCTTTTTCTTATTTCCGGAAGGCAGGACGTCTCACCCCCCCGGGATTTGCGCAAAACAAATAAGCCGTCCGGTTTGTTATACGAATGTATTCACTTTAAAAACAAAAGCCTATGCCGGAAAATATTATGAAATCCCTTTGGGATGAAAGTTCGGATTTGGAAAGCGATGCCGCTTCCACCAAACCGGTTATATCCGATACGTACGATTCCGAAGAAAGGGAAGATCTGCAAGACAAATTGAATGAGGCGAACGACGCGTTGGAAGACAGCGTCGAAGGTACCGTTTAAATGTTTTTTCACGCATCGTTTACGATAAAAGTTTCTAAATTATTTTGAAGCGGGCTCATACGAATGGGAATCCGGACTTTTTGAAGGCCGATTTCCTTCGGAGCCCGTTTTTTTTTACTGAAGTTTAAACTTTTAAGGGAGCTTTTTGTTTAATACAGAAGTATGGGTAATTCAATTACTTGTTGCCGTTTTAGATAAAATATATTTAAATAAATAAACAATATGGGAAAACTAGACATTCATTTGAAAGATTGGTTATTAAATGTAGTGCGCACCTTTTTCGGCGAAAACGAATTGATGCTGTCGGCCGAAGAAACCACCTACGTCAAACCTTACCCGATACAAGACGTCACCCAAGCCATCAACGAACTGGACGAAAGCTTGCGGATTCCTTTTTCGATGTACCTGGGCGGTTGCACCTATGAACAAATTGCCACACGAATGAATCTCCCGCTGGGAACGGTAAAAAGCCGTGTCTATTTTGCCCGTGAAGAATTTAAAAACCGCATGCAAGCAAAAGAATATCAACATAATTGATAGTATATAGACGTTTAAAGTGACCTATTCGGTTTAACCGTAAGCCAAGGCGCAGTTTGCAAAAGCAAGCTGCGCTTTTTTTCGGGGGGCGGCGGCGGCCCGGAGGCCCGTTTTTTAAATGGTAAGGGCGCTGCGTCTGAACAATAAAGATAAAAAACGGTTTAATCCATATAAAATCGGATGCTATGTCTCATTTGCCCCCTTTGATTACCGATCTGGCGCTGATACTGATCTCCGCCGGCGTCATTACCTTGCTTTTCAAGTGGTTGAAACAACCGTTGGTGTTGGGCTATATCGTAGTCGGTATCTTGGCCGGCCCCTATTTCAACCTTTTCCCTACCATTGTTGATCGGGAAAATATTACCATCTGGGCGGAAATCGGCGTGATTTTCTTGTTATTCGCACTCGGGCTCGAATTTAGTTTCAAAAAATTGATGCGGGTAGGCGGTTCGGCTTTGATAACGGCGCTTACGGAGGTCATTTCCATGTTGGCGGTCGGTTTTCTGGTAGGGCGCGCTTTGCACTGGACGGTGATGGATAGTATCTTTCTGGGAGGCATGCTTTCCATGTCGTCTACCACGATCATTATCAAGGCATTCAATGATCTGGGGCTAAGAAATCAGAAATTTACCGGCATTGTATTCGGCACCTTGGTGGTGGAAGACCTGGTGGCTATTCTGATGATGGTGATGCTCTCGACAGTGGCGGTAAGCAAACAGTTTGAAGGAGAAGCCATGCTGATCAGTTTGTTGAAACTGGCTTTTTTTCTCGTGCTTTGGTTTTTGATCGGCATTTACCTGCTTCCTTCCTTTTTCAAGAAAGCGCGCCGGTTGATGAATGAAGAAACCTTGCTGGTGATCTCCCTCGGTCTGTGTCTGGGAATGGTCGTGCTGGCTACCCATACCGGCTTCTCGGCGGCGTTGGGGGCTTTTATCATGGGGTCGATTTTGGCCGAAACGTTCGAGGGCGAACGAATCGAACATCTCATTAAAGGGCTGAAAGACTTTTTCGGGGCGGTGTTTTTCGTTTCGGTCGGCATGATGGTGAATCCATCGGTTTTATACGAATATGCCGGGCCGGTGTTGTTGATTTCCCTGGTCACCATCGTGGGGAAAGCTTTCTTTTCCACCCTGGGCGTCTTGCTGGCCGGCGAGCCATTGAAAGTCTCCATCCAATCCGGTTTCAGTTTGGCGCAGATCGGCGAGTTTGCCTTTATTATTGCTTCGTTAGGGTTTAGTTTGGGGGTGATGAGCGGGTTTATTTATCCTATTATTGTGGCTGTTTCGGTGATTACTACCTTTACCACGCCTTATTTTATCCGGCTTTCGCTGCCTTTCTATCGTTGGGTGAAGAAAAAATTACCGCCCCGCCTTATCGAAGCTCTCGATCGGTACGCTTCGGGCGGCAAAACGGTGAATCGGGATAGCGAATGGAAAATGTTGTTGCGGGAAAATGTGGTGAAAGTGCTGGTTTGTTCGGTGATTCTGACGGCTGTGGTGGGCGCCTCCACCCGCTTTCTGTTGCCTTTCTTGCGGGAACAAATGCCCCGGTGGGCGGCCGACGGTTTGACGACGGTGGTCGCTCTGGCGGTAATGTCGCCCTTTTTGAAGGTGCTTTTAATTACCAAGAGCAATGTTTCCCCCTTGTTCCGCCGCTTGTGGAACGACGCGCAGTTCAATAAGGGGGGATTGGTTTCGCTTATTTTGCTGCGGGCCCTGGTGGCTGTTTTTTTCGTCGGTTTTTTATTGTTCGATATTCTGCAGTTCGGGTGGTGGGTGATCGGGGGAATCACGGTCGTGATTATGGGATTGATTTATCTGTTCCGTTATTTACTTATTCCGTATTTCCGGATGGAGGCCCATTTCCTGAGTAATCTGAATCAGAAAGAGGAAGAGTTGAATCAGCAAACGCCGCTGGTGGCGACGTTTGCCGCGCATTTGTCGGATCGAGACGTGCATCTGTCGGATATGACGGTTTCGTCGGATTCCCCTTTGGCCGGGCAAACCCTGGGGGAGGCCGGTTTGAAGAAGCGGTTCGGCATTCGCATCGTAAAAATTATCCGGGGCAGCCGTACCTTGAATTTACCGGCGAACGGCGAACGGATTTATCCGGCCGATCGTTTGTTTGTGTTGGGTACCGATGAGCAGTTGGCCCGTTTTGCGAAAGAGGCCGAGCATGAGGAACCGGCGAGCGAAATCAATAAGCCGGAAATGCTTCTGCGTGCGTTTACCATCGGGGCCGATTCCTTGTTGGCGGGGCGCAGTATCGCCGACTCGGGTATCCGCGAGTGTACGCATTGTTTGGTGGTGGGCATCGATCGCCGCGACCAGTCTTTGATGAATCCGACGGCCGATACCAGGCTGCTGCCCGACGACCTGGTTTGGGTGGTGGGAGAGGAGCCGCATATCCGTTCGTTGCTCGGCTATGTGCCGGCCGATGTAAAAGAGGCGTCTCTGGGTAAAAAATAGTTTTGCTGAACAGCAGAGGCTTCCCGGCTGTTTGATTATAAAAAAATAACAACAGATGAATATGTCTTCCTCCACTTCCTCCGCACCCTCTGCTGCCGCCCCAGCCGACGGGCTTCCGTTGCCTTCGCGCTATTGGGCGATTCTGGCTATCGGCTTGGGTGTTACGGTGTCTGTGCTCGACGGGGCGATTGCGAATGTCGCCTTGCCTACCATTGCGGGCGATTTGCACACCACGCCTTCCGCTTCGATCTGGGTGGTGAATGCGTATCAGTTGGCTATCACCATTTCTTTACTTTCGCTTTCTTCTATCGGCGAGATCGGGGGGTATCGCAAAGTGTATACCGGCGGCTTGTTGCTATTCAGTTGTACGTCGTTGGCTTGCGCTTTGTCTGATTCGCTTGTTACGCTGATTATTGCGCGTACCTTGCAAGGGTTTGGTGCGGCGGCCATTGCCAGTGTGAATACGGCGCTGATCCGGATTATTTACCCCAAACGTTTTCTGGGGCGTGGCATGGGGCTGAATGCGTTGATTGTCTCCGTATCGGCGGCTGCCGGCCCAACCATCGCTTCGGCTATTCTTTCGGTGGCCAATTGGCCCTGGTTGTTTGCCGTGAATATTCCGATCGGGGTGTCGGCGCTGATTCTGAGTTGTAAATTTTTGCCGCCTAATCCGGTACATATCGAAGGACGCCGGTTCGATTGGACGGCGGGGGTGATGAACGCGCTTACTTTTGCCCTCTTAATCGGGATTATCGAAGCGTTTACGCACGATTTGAAGTGGTATTACATCGTGGCCGGGAGCATGGCTGCACTGATTTGCGGGTATGTGTTTATCCGACGGGAAAACCGGAAAGATTATCCGCTTTTTCCGGTCGATCTGTTGCGTATTCCGCTTTTCAGTTTGTCGATCGTCACTTCCATCTTTTCCTTTATCGCCCAGATGTTGGCGATGGTGTCTATGCCGTTTTTTCTGCAACGGGTGTTGGGACGCAGCGAGGTGGCAACGGGTTTGTTGCTGACGCCCTGGCCGTTGGCTACGATGATTTTCGCTCCTCTGGCCGGACGGCTGATGGATAGGGTGAAGCCGGGTATTTTGGGGTGTATCGGGCTGTTGATTTTCGGGGCGGGGTTGTGGTTGCTGGCTGTCTTGCCGCCGCATCCTTCGGATCTGGAGATTAGTTGGCGGATGGCGGTTTGCGGGGCCGGGTTCGGACTGTTTCAGACGCCCAATAACAGTACGATTATCGCTTCGGCGCCCGAGAGTCGCAGCGGGGGGGCGAGCGGTATGTTGGGTACTGCCCGGTTGATGGGCCAAACGTTGGGCGCTTCGTTGGTGGCGTTGATGTTTAAAGTTTTTCCGGGGCATACGGCGCATGCTTCCTTGTTGTTGGGATGCGCGTTGTCGGTGGTGGGGGCTTTTATCAGCTTGTTGCGTATCGGTCGGGCGTCTCGTCAGTAAACAAGCCAACCCAGCAGGGGCAGGTAATCTTTGAGCTGGACGCGCAGAATTTTGAGCGATTGCGAGATGCGATAGGCAACGGTCTGGGACGAAACACCTTCCTTTTTCGCAATTTCCTGGTAGGTAAGCCCGTCGAACCGATTCAGCTCGAACGCTATGCGAAATTCATCCGGGAGCTCCCGGATGGCCTTGGAGGCCAAGGCCATTAATTCTCCTAAATAAAAATCGGGATTTTCAAATTGTTCCTGGAATTTGGCGTAGAGCTTTTCGTGTACCTCGTGGCGTACCTGTTCGTGGCTGATGCGGTTGAGGCATTTGTTTTTTACAATGGTGAAAAGCAACGATTTCAGGGACATCTCCGGAATCAGCAGGGCCCGGTTTTCCCATAGCCACAACATGACGTCCTGGATGATTTCTTCGTACTCGTTTTTCGTTACGTATTGGGAGGCAAAAGCGCACAAAGCTCGGTAATAGCGTCGGTAGATTTCGTCGAAAGCCGATTCGTCGCCCGATTTAAGTAGTTGAAGCGTTTGTCGTTTGTCGTTTGTTTCCATTGTTTTTTAACCCTTGTGCCGCACAAACATACAGAATTATTTCCGGAATGAACGGTTTCGGGAAGTTAAAAATGCAAAGGCGCCCGGCTTTACGCAGGAATAAAGGGGATGAACCGGATGTTTTTTGTGCCGTACTTCCGGCGGGGGAGGTAGGGCCGGGGGCACGGCACAAACTGATTCAGGTTGCACTCTATTTTTTCTTGCCTTGGTTGGCTACTGCATCCATCAATTTTTTGATCTCGTCGGGATCGCCCAGGAAATAGTCTTTTACCAGGTTCAGTTCATCGTCGAATTCGAATACATACGGAACGGCGGTAGGTAAGTTCAGGTGTACGATGTCTTC
>DBFJSK010000227.1:0-1913 GCA_048403675.1 Tannerellaceae bacterium
CGATGATTTTAATTTTGTAATGAGTACGGCGCCTATAGGGCAAGGTCCGGGTGAAATAACCAATATAGGATTTATTGCCACAGATGAAATTAATCGTACTTTTTACGTAAGCGACAATGGTAAGCAGAAAATATTCAGCTACCCTATAGATAGCATACTCACTAATCCCAATTATATTCCGGAAACAAAAATGAGTATGAATGAGAGAGAGTTCCCGCGTGCATATCAATATATAAACGATACTCTTTCCATAGGTACAATTATTAAACCTACCGGTAATTATGGCTTCAATCAATATTCGGCCCGCTGGAATATGCGTACGGGCGAGATCCAGGCCATGCCGGACTTGCATCCGGAAATACAAAAAAAACGATATGACATAGCTGTATCTGTAAAACATGGAATTTGTGTCGAAAGTTATCAACGCCACGATTTATTGACAATCCGCACTCTTTCCGGAGATTTGAAATACAATATATACGGGCCTGAATGGGAAATTAGTACTAAAAAGAAAATCCTCTATTTCGGAGATGTTACTTTTTGCAAAGACAAAATCTTAGTTCTTTATTCCGGAACAGATGCCTTTACAAAAAATCAGCATGGAGATCCGGTTTCCGTTTTGCCGGAAAAATTTATGCTTTTTGATTTAAACGGCGATTACCTTAAAACTTTCGATGTGGGATACCAAATCTCTAGTTTCTGCTACGATGAATCGAACAACCGCCTTATCTTAAGCATGGACGACGAAATCCAATTCGGCTATCTCGACCTGGACGGTCTGATCGATTGATTTCGTTCCGCTCTTACCCGGCTTCCTACAAACCTCTTCATTCAGATGAAATACCCGCAGCTTAAAGATGCTTTAAAGAAAAAAGGATTATTTATTCTCGATAAACTCTCGACCTTATTTATGCCGCTTTGGGATGCGCCTTGGTATGGCTCGTATGGCAAGTTTTCTTTTATTCTTCTTTTCTGGTTCCTACCCCCCTCGATGGAACCGGAAATTAGGCCGGGCGACCGGGTTGTCGTATGGAAACCGTGGATGGGCGCGCGCATTTTCAATTTCTTTGCCGCCTTAGGCGACAAACAACCGCCAATCTGGCGCATGCCGGGGCTACGTCGTCCGAAGCGGGGCGATATTCTTGTTTTCAATTACCCTTATTCCGATGGATGGGATAAAATAACGTTCAATGTGAAAACCTATTATGTCAAACGCTGCATCGCTTTACCCGGCGATACGCTGGCCATTCGGGAGGGAATTTATCATATCGCCAGGTATACCGGCCCGGTAGGGAACCTTGAAAGCCAACGCGCGCTGGCAGCCCAAAGTGATTCCATTTTGAAAGAACGGCATCGTTGGCGAACCTACCCGCGCGATACGCTGTTAGGTTGGAATGTAAAATATTTCGGGCCGTTGAAAATTCCCGCTATAGGCGATGAAATTACCTTGAATCGCACGAATTATGTGCTTTACGGGCCTTTGATGGAATGGGAAACAAAAAAGAAGATTTATTTTAAGCCGGCAGAAAACACCTGTTACCTAGGGAAATGCCGGCTGGCTACGTACCGCTTTCGTCAAAACTATTATTTTATGGGAGGCGATCAAGCGGAAAATTCGGAAGACAGCCGCTATTGGGGCTTAGTGCCTGAATCTTTTATCGTGGGGCGAGTCGGTTGGATTTCCCGGTCGTACGATCCCTCAACCTTGGGGTTCAAGAAATCTTGTTTAAACGGCATGAGGGAACATAACGGTTTTCTATGCCGGATTTTGTAAATAGTATGTATAAAAAGAGTATACCGTATGCCGGAATCGGATACGATAACGAATGCAGCGTCGTAAATGGTACGGGCACATTCCTGATTGGATGGATCGGAATAATTGGAAAAACTACTGTTAGAATCAAGCAGTACAA
>DBFJSK010000228.1:0-8048 GCA_048403675.1 Tannerellaceae bacterium
AAGCCGCCGACTGGCAATTCGTCGTCAAGATGACCCTCATCATGCGCGACCTGCTGGTTGGCAACCCCCGCCTGGCCGAGCTAGGCTATGAAGAAGAAGCCCTAGGCCACAACGCCATCGCCGGCGGCTTCCAAGGCCAACGCCAATGGACCGACTTCCTGCCCAACGGAGACTTCACCGAAGCCATACTCAATTCCTCCTTCGACTGGAACGGCATCCGCCAGCCCTACACCTTCGCCACCGAAGACGACCACCTGAACGGCATCAGCATGCTCTTCGGCCACCTCCTGACCAACACCGCCCAAATCTTCGCCGACGTGCGCACCTACTGGAGTCCCGACGCCATCCGCCGCATCAGCGGATGGACACCCGACGGCCTCCTGCAAAACGGCGCCATCCACCTCATCAACTCCGGCTCCTGCACCCTCGACGGCACCGGTTGCCAAACCCTCGACAGCCAGCCCGTCCTGAAACCCTTCTGGCACATCACCCAAGAAGAAGTCAGCGCCATGCTCGACGCCACCACCTGGTACCCCGCCTCCCTGGAATACTTCCGCGGCGGCGGCTACTCCTCCAAGTTCCTCACCCGCGGCGGCATGCCCGTCACCATGAGCCGGCTCAACCTCGTCAAAGGCCTCGGCCCCGTCCTTCAGCTAGCCGAAGGCTGGACCGCCACCTTGCCCGACGACGTCTTCCGCCTCATCGACCAACGCACCGACAAAACCTGGCCCAGTACCTTTTTCGTGCCCCGGCTCACCGGCCGCGGCCACTTCACCGACACCTACTCCGTAATGAACCACTGGGGAGCCAACCACGGCGCCATCAGCTACGGCCATATCGGCGCCGACCTCGTCACCCTGGCCTCCATGCTCCGCATCCCCGTCTGCATGCACAACCTCGAAGCCGACCGCCTCTTCCGGCCAGCCGCCTGGAACGCCTTCGGCACCGACCCCGAAGGCGCCGACTACCGCGCCACAGCCGCTTACGGGCCCCTCTATAAATAAGCCCGAAGCCCGCCCCGGCCCGGCCCCGCTACACCGATTTTTCCGCCCTGTGGCCTGTGGCCCGTGGCCCGATTCGGGAAAAACAAACAAAAAAGGGAACCCTACCTAAAAAAGGGTTCCCCCCATTTAAAAACAACCTATAAATCAACGTAAACAACCTAATTCAATTCTGTATGAAAAAGAACATCATCCGCGGCGCGGCGACCCTGTTCTCCACCCTTCTGGTGCTGTCGGCCCAAGCCGCCGGCCAGAGAACACCCGCCCTTCTGCCCGCCCCCCACGCCAGGCTCCACCAAGCCCAGCAACCCGCCCGCACCCTGAGCGGCACCGTTGCCGACGCCACCACCGGCGAAAGCCTGCCCGGCGTCAACCTCGTGGTAGAAGGCACCACCACCGGCACCATCTCCGACATCGACGGCCGCTTCACCCTTCCCGGCATTAAAACCGGCGACGTCCTCGTCGTCTCCTACATCGGCTACCAAACCCAGCGCATTCCGCTCGACCGTAAAGCCGACCTGCAAATACGCCTTCGGAGCGATGCCCAAGCTCTGGACGAAATCGTCGTCGTAGGCTACGGCACCCAACGCAAAGAAGAAGTCACCAGCGCCGTGGCCAAAATCACCGCCGACAACTTCGTGAAAGGCCCCGTCGTTTCGCCCACCCAACTCATCCAAGGCAAGGTAGCGGGCCTGGCCATCACCTCCGTCAACGGCGACCCCGACGGCAACCCCACCGTCGTGCTGCGCGGCATCTCCACCCTCAGTAACGACGTCGATCCGCTCGTCGTCATCGACGGCGTACCCGGCGGCAGTCTGGCCAGCCTGCAGCCCGAAGACATCGAAGCCATCGACGTACTCAAAGACGGCTCGGCCGCCGCCATCTACGGCACCCGCGGAACGGGCGGCGTCATCATCGTCAGCACCAAAAGCGGCCAAGGCGCCCAGCGCAACACCGTAGAATACAGCGGATGGATAGGCTTCGACCAAATGTACGGCAAGCCCGACCTGCTCGACGCCGACGAATGGCGCGCCTACATGAACGAACAAAAAGCCGCCGGCTACCCCAACCGCTTCGCCGAATCCATGCGCGATTACGGCAGCCGTACCGACTGGTACGACGCCATCTCGCGGACAGCCGTCAACCACTCGCACAACCTCACCTTCCGCGGCGGCGGCGAGAAAACCAGCTACCTGGGTTCCGTCTCCTACAAAAGCATCGAAGGCATCATGAAGACCACCGACAAGAACATGCTCACCACCCGGCTCAACGTCAACCACCGGGCCATCCACGACAAGTTGAACCTGCACTTCAACATCCAGAACACCCTCACCAAAGGAGGAACCTGGTGGAGCAACGCCTACAACCAGGCCATCAAGCAAAACCCCACCGCCCCCATTTACGACGAGAACGGCAAGATCAGCGAAATCGCCCAATGGGACACCTGGAACCCCGTCGGCATCCTCCAGCAACGCGACGAGGAACACAAAACCAACACCTACCTGGCCAACCTAAAAGCCACTTTCGAGATTCTCGACGGTTTCAAAGCCGGCGCCCTTCTGGCCTACCAGAAATACGACACCTCGTCGGGCTTCAACGACTTTGTCGACATGTACGTCTCCGTCACCAACGGCCAACACGGCCGCGCCGTTCGCTGGTCGGACTGGAAAGTGGATCGCACGGCGGAGTACACCCTCGAATACAACAAGGAAATAGCCCCCCTGCACCGCCTCAACGCCATCGCCGGGTACAGCTACCAGGACTTCATGGCCGAAGGACTATGGGCCGACAACTACAATTTCCTCAACGACGATTTCCTGTGGAACAACATCGAATCCGGCGACTTCCTCAAAGACGGCCGCGCCGGCATGACCAGCTATAAGAACGACAGCAAACTGATCGCCTTTTTCGGCCGCGTGAACTACAACTACGCCAGTAAATACATGCTCTCGGCCAGCCTGCGCCGGGAAGGTTCCTCCAAATTCGGCGCCAACCACAAGTGGGGCAACTTCCCCGCCGCATCGGCCGGCTGGCTCATCAGTGAGGAATCGTTTATGGAAAACGTGAAAGAAATCGTCTCCTCCCTCAAACTCCGCGTAGGCTACGGCGTGACGGGAAATATGCCCAAAGACAGCTACCAATCCCTCTCGCGGCTGAAAGACGACGCTCCCCGCATGCTCTACAACGGCCAATGGATACGCGGCGTGCAACCGGCCAGCAACCCCAACCCCGATCTGAAATGGGAAAAAAAGGGCGAATTAAACATCGGGATCGACTTCGGCCTTTTCGGCGATCGGCTGAAAGGAAGCGTAGAATACTACAACCGCAAGACGACCGACCTGCTCTATAATTACAGCGTGCCGGTGCCCCCCAACCTGTTCAACGAAACCTTCACCAACGTAGGCTCGCTGCGCAACCAGGGCATCGAAATCTCCCTGAATCCCACCTTGCTCAGCCGCAAAAACCTGCTGTGGAATGCCAACTTCAATTTTTCCTACAATACCAACAAGCTGCTCACCCTGTCGGACGGCCAGTACACCCGCGATTACGCCAATTACGGCTGGCTGGGCGCCCCGGGCGTGAACACCTATACCCACCGCATCGAGCCGGGCAAGCCCATCGGCAACTTCTACGGCTATGTATTCGACCGGTTCGACGAGAACGGCAAATGGGTATTCAAAGACCTGAACGGCGTGACGGGCGACAACGCCGAAGCCGACAAAACGGTAATCGGCAACGGCATTCCCAAATTCTATGCCAACCTCTCCACCGCCCTTACCTACAAAAACTTCGATTTCTCGCTGATGCTGCGGGGCGCTTTCGGCTTCGACCTGGTGAACATGACGCGGCTCTACCACGAGAACAAGACGATGTTTCCGCTCAATGTATACCGTTCGGCCTTGGACAGCCCGCTGAACGACGATCCGAAATACTCGTCGTATTACGTGGAGAAAGGCGATTACGTGAAGATCGATAATGTGACGGTGGGCTATCGTTTCAGCCTGCCGGGCATCTACCTGACCCAAGCCCGCGTATATGTATCGGGGCTGAACCTGTACACCTTCACCGGCTATTCGGGCATCGATCCGGAACTGGACGTCACGGGCCTCACGCCGGGCTTCGAATGGCAGGACAAGTATCCTAAAAAACGCTCCTTCAATTTCGGGGTGCAACTGACATTCTGATCTTCTGAAAACCACCTTTTATTTACTCATTCATCCCAAAAACACTCAAAAAAATCCGAAAAACAGATATGAAAACACGGTTTAAAACACTCACTCGTTTCGTCCTGGGCGCCCTTCTGGCGGGCAGTAGCGCCTGCACCAACCTCGACGAACACGTTTACGAAGAATACCTGGTAGACGATTTCTTCCAAACCGAAGAAGAAATCCTCTCCGGCCTGGCCCCGGCTTACGGGGGCCTTCGCGGGCTGTTCGATTTGACCTTCGAAATACAAGAATACATGGGAGGCAATATGGTATCGCCCACCCGCGGCCAACATTGGTACGAAGGCGGCCGTTTCTGGCGCGTACATACGTTCCAGCTCGATCCCATCGATGCGCTTTGCACCGGTCCGTGGAATTATTGCTTCGGGGGAATCAGCACTTGCAACCGCCTGTTGTATATTTTGAAAGACAAGACGTTTCCCAATAAAGACCAGTTTATGGCCGAATTGAAGATGATCCGGGCTTACTACTATTTTTACGGGCTGGAAATGTACGGCAATATTCCGTGGATCGACCGGTACGATGTCGAACCGGGCTTCCTGCCGGTGCAACAGACGCAGCCTGAGGTGTATGAAAAGCTGGTGAAAGAGATTGTGGAGAATGTGGAATTTTTGTCGGAAGACGTCAGCACGGCTACCTACGGACGGTTTACGAAATGGGCCGGCTATGCGTTGCTGGCGCGGGTGTATCTGAATGCACATATTTTTAAAAGCGTCTCGCCGGAGCCTGAAAGCTGGCGCGCGCCCGAGTGGGATAAGTGTATCGAGGCTTGCGATAAGGTGATAGCCAGCGGCAAATTCAAACTGGAGAATGATTATTTTGCCAATTTCAAGGTGCATAACGAAAATTCGAAAGAGAATATTTTCGTGATTCCCTTCGACGATGTATATGCGCTGGGCTTCTTCTTGCCGAACAAGACCTTGCATTATGCGCATCCGGGCCTGTTCGGGACGAAGAGCCAGCCGTGGAACGGCATGTGCATGGTGCCGGAATTTTTCGAGAGCTTCGATCGCGGGGGCGCCGACCGGAATGGCGACGGCCTGGGCGACGGGATTTTCGGGGATACCGACGGCGACGGCCTGGCCGATGTGCTGGCGGCGGGCGAGAATGCAGACATCCGCTGGGCGAAAGGTTTCTTGTTCGGCCCGCAGATCGGCAAAGACGGCAGTATGCTGATGTGTTCGGAAGAGAGCAAAGGCAAGGGCTTGTTCCTCTATCCGCTGGCCGCCAGGAATGCGGATGGCGACCTGGAAAGTGCGCGGGAGGTACAGTTTCTGCATACCTGGAAGGATGCCGACGGCGTGGTACATAAAGACGAGTTGAACGGGTTCAACTATAAATTCGCCAACGAGTACAACGGGGCGCGTCTGAATAAATACGAGTTTGAAGACGGCGGCCGGGCGGATATGAATAATGATTTTCCCATCTTCCGGTATGCAGATATACTGATGATGAAGGCCGAATGTTTGTTCCGCAAGGGCGACAAAGGAGGTGCGGTGCAGCTAATCAATCAGGTACGCGAGCGGGCGTTCGAAACGCCGAAGCCCATCACGCCCGAGATGTTGACGGCCGATAGGATGTGGAACGAGATCCGCTGGGAGTTTTACGGCGAACTCAGGGCGCGGCAGGATGCGCGGCGGTTCGACAAGATGTCCACCCGGGCCTGGTTCGGCAAACCGGCTTATCCTTCGCATAAGAACGATTGGTTGCCTATTCCGCGGGAACAGTTGGATGCGAACAGTAATCTGAAACAGAATCCGCACGATTTGATGTAGAAAAACGGGATGTAGAAGAAGCGGTAGAGCGAACGCCGGGGGGTGAGGGCAGGGCCTCTGGGTGGCTTGGCCGGGTGTCCGGTTTTTACCGATACGTGGTTTTATCCCTCACCCGGCTTTACCTTTTACCCCGGTTCCCCCAGCCCGTGCGGCTCGCCGCATCTTCTCTATCAACCTTTAAAAAAACAATCGTAAACTATCTACGTGAACGACAAACAACCCCCTATCTTCAAACAACCTTTCTACATGAACAGCAAACAACCCCCTATCTTCAAACAACCTTTCCCCATGCAAAACACCCCTTTAGTGATCGGCCTCGACTACGGAACAGACTCCTGCCGGGCCCTTATCGTAGACACCGCAACCGGGCGGCAGCTCGCCTCGGAAGTTGTTCCTTACCCCCGTTGGAAGGCCGGCCTGTACTGCAACCCGGCGGAGAATCGCTACCGGCAGCATCCGCTGGACTATATCGAAAGTCTGGAAAAAGCCGTCAGCGGCGCCCTGCGGCAATGTCCCCCCGGCGCCGCCTCGGAGGTAGTCGGCCTGGCCTTCGACACCACCGGCTCCACCCCCGCACTGCTCGATGAAAACGGGCTGCCGCTGGCCTTCCGGCCGGAATTTGCCGACAATCCGAATGCCCTTTTCGTGCTCTGGAAAGACCACACCGCCCTGGCGGAAGCCGCCGAAATCAACGCCCTGGCCGCCCGTTGGGAAATAGACTACACCGCCTATTCCGGCGGCATCTACTCCTGCGAATGGGTCTGGGCCAAAATGCTGCACCTGCTGCGTACCGACCCTAGCCTGAGGCCGTTCGCCTTCAGTTGGGCCGAACACTGCGACTGGATGCCCGCCCTGCTGACCGGCCGCACCCGCCCCGAGACCATGATCCGCAGTCGCTGTGCCGCCGGCCATAAAGCCCTGTGGCACGCTAGCTGGGGCGGTCTGCCCTCGGCGGCTTTCCTGCACACGCTCGATCCGCTGCTGGACTGCTTTGCCGGCCACCTCTATACCGCGACGTATACCACCGACACCGTAGTGGGCACCCTTACCCCCGAGTGGGCCGGGCGCTTAGGACTAAGCCCCCGGGTAAAGGTAGCGGCCGGCGCCATCGATTGCCATGTGGGCGCGGTAGGGGCCCAGATCAAACCCGGCGCATTCGTACGTGTGATCGGCACTTCCACCTGCGACATCATGATTTCCCCTTATTCCGAAATGGGCGCGCGGCGCATCGACGGTATTTGCGGCCAGGTAGACGGCTCCGTCGTACCGGGCTATATCGGCCTGGAGGCCGGTCAATCCGCTTTTGGCGACATCTATGCCTGGTTCAAAAAACTGCTGCTCTGGCCCGTGGAACAGCTTCTCGGTTCAGCGAGCCAGCTGCCCGAGGCGCGTTGGGCCGCTTTGCGGGACGAGCTGAACGAGCTGGCCGATCGGCTGCTGCACGCCCTTGGCGCCGAAGCGGAGAAAATCGGTATCGAGGAAGATGGCCCCCTGGCCCTGGACTGGCTGAACGGGCGCCGCACCCCTTTTGCCAACCAAGCTGTAAAAGGTGCGTTGGAAGGACTGACGCTGGCCACCACCGCCCCCCGGCTGTACCGCACGTTGGTGGAAGCCACCGCTTTCGGGTCGCGGGCCATTGTGGAAAGTTTGCTGGCGCAGGGCATCCGTATCGATACGGTGGTGGGCATCGGCGGGATCTCGCAGAAATCGCCTTTGGTGATGCAAATTCTGGCCGATGTGCTCGGCATGCCTATCGAGGTAGCTCGCGCAGAACAGGCTTGCGCCTTGGGAGCGGCGATGTTCGCAGCCGTGGCGGCCGGCGTTTTTCCCGATATTGAAACCGCGCAAGAGGCGCTGGGAGAGGGAACGGCGTTTACCTACCGTCCTGATGCGGAGCGCCATGCCCGCTATAGCCGGATGTACGCCCGCTACCGGCGCCTGGGTGCGTTTGCGGAAAAGGAGGGATAGAAAGAGAAAGGGAATAAGGTGGAAAGAGAAGGTGGAGGGGGGCGGGGGGATAAAAAGGAAGGAGGAATAAGCGGAAG
>DBFJSK010000229.1:0-1781 GCA_048403675.1 Tannerellaceae bacterium
GGTGGGATACGTCCCCAGAGGAACATCCCTACCTGGTTTTCATCGTACGTGCATCCCAAGGTGTGCATGATGCGGCCGGCCAGATCGCGACGGCTGCGGTACGTCTCGTTCATTTGGTCGTACCAGGCTTTCGGGGCTTTCAAGGCTTCGACGGCGGCTTTCTGCATGGGGCGGAACTGGCCGGAGTCGATATTGCTTTTTACCTTTAATATCCATTGGATGAACTGGCTGTTCGAAGCCAGCATCCCCATGCGCCAGCCGGGCATATTATGGGCTTTGCTCATCGAATTGAGTTCGATGCAGATTTCTTTCGCGCCCGGGATACTCAGGATGCTGAGCGGGTGTTCATTCAGTATGAAGCTATAAGGATTGTCGTTGCAGATAACGATTTGGCGGCGGCGTCCGAAATCCACCAGCTTTTCGTACAAGGCGCGACTGGCGTTGGCGCCGGTCGGCATATTAGGGTAGTTTGTCCACATCAGTTTTACGCCGCTCAGATCCATTTGCTCCAGCGCTTCGAAATCCGGTTCCCAACCCGCTGCTTCTTTCAGTTCGTAGGGAATCAGCCGCGCTTCCATCAGCCGGGTTACCGAGCTGTAAGTGGGATAACCGGGGTTGGGAACCAACACGCCGTCGCCGGCGTTGAGGAAAGCCATCGAGATATGGAGGATGCCTTCCTTCGAACCGATCAGAGGTTGAATCTCCGTTTTCGGATCCAAGCTTACGCCGTACCAGCGCTGGTACCATTCGGCCAGTCCGTTGCGGAGTTCGGGAATGCCTACGTAAGGCTGGTAGCCGTGGGCGTCGGCCCGGCGAACGTCTTCGCAAAGGGCGTCGATGGTCTGTTCCGAGGGGGGCAGGTCGGGGCTGCCTACGCCCAGGCTGATTACGTTTTTGCCTTGGGCATTCATTTCGGCTACTTCCTTTAGTTTTTTGGAGAAGTAGTATTCTTGTACGCTGCTGACGCGCGCAGCGGGTGCGATGTTACACGCTTTGTTTTCCTTCTGCATATTCGCCTAGTATTTTTAAGTCTTTTGTCAACGGACGGATGGCATCCAATGCTTGTTTGTAGCGTAGGAAGTCGGTGAACGTGAGATTGATGTAGAATAGGTATTCCCATTCGCGCCCGATGATGGGGAGCGATTGTATCTTGGTCAGGTTCATATCGTAAAAAGAGAGTACGGAAAGTATTTTCGACAAACTGCCGGCGGTGTGGGGAAGAGCGAATACCAGGGAGGCTTTGTTTTTGTCGGTGTCGTGCAGCATCTCGTCGGCCGTCCAGCGGTCGGCGATGGCCAGGAAACGGGTGAAGTTGCGTTTGTTGGTTTCGATGCCTTCGGCCAGTACTTCCATATGGTAGATCTGGGCGGCGAGTTTGCCGCAGATGGCGGCGTGGCCTTTCAGTTCTTTTTCGGCAATCCACCGGGCGCTGCTGGCCGTGTCTTCTTTTTCTACGATTTTGGCATTGGGTAGCGTGTCGAGGAATTCGGTGCATTGCATCAAGGCGATCGGGTGGGAATTGATCTCTTTGATGTCGTGGATCGAAGTGCCCGGCAGGGCCACCAGCGAGTGGGAGATGCGGAGTTTGTATTCGCCGATAATGCTCAGACCGCTTTCGCGGATCAGTTCATGGTTTTGCAACAAGCTTCCTGCAATGGTATTCTCGATGGCCATCAACCCCAGGATGGAGGGGTCGCGTTTGATCGTGCTGATGACATCCCGAAACGTGCTGCAGGGTATGGTTTCGACAGTTTCCCCTTCGAAGAAGTTGTGGGCGGCTA
>DBFJSK010000230.1:0-3910 GCA_048403675.1 Tannerellaceae bacterium
CTTGCGGATACCGCCATAAAAAAGCCCGGTATAGCCGAAATTGTGGCTATAATTGCCATATAAATTGATTTTCTTGTGGTTATAATTGAAAGAGAACTCGGTATTTTGCTTTGGATTCAACCCATATGAAACGCCCGCGTTCAGTGTCATAGTATAGCCTGCCCGGCGGTCTTTTTTTAATACAATGTTCAAAATGCCTCCCGAACCAGCCGCGTCGTATTGTGCCGTCGCATTCGACATCACCTCGATCGATTTGATATTGGACGACGGAGTAGACTTAAGTAAGTCCACCACTTCCGCCTGTTGCATATACGTTTGTTTACCGTTGAGCATAACTAGAATACTGCCGCGTCCGTTAATGCTGATACTTTTACTGCCGTCGTCAACCGTTACTCCGGGTGTTTGCCGCAATACTTCAAAGGCATTGGAACCTTGCGCATTGATGCTATTTTCTACATTGAAAATCAATTTTCCTGCTTTTTGTTCAATAATCGGCCTTCTTTTTTCGCCGATCACGACTATGTCATCGAGTTGTTGAGATTCTTCCGTTAGTATGATCGGATTGAAATCCCGAGGCAAACCGCCCTGAAAGCTATCGGAAACATAGGAAGCGTATCCCAGACAGGTGACAAGGAGTTTTACTTCTTTATCGACGCAGGGAAGTACAAAATATCCTTCGGGGGTAGTAATGGCTTGCGTCACCGAAGCGCCGGCGTTGGCAGTAATCAGACAGATTAAAGCGGCATCCACCGGCCGGTTGTGTGTATCCGTCACTTTTCCGGTAAGGTAAGACGGTATAGGCTGCGCATTCGTCCGGTGGCATAGGGTAAGTAGCAAAAAAAATAGTATTGTTTTAGTTAAATAATTCATGCTGTTTTTTTATTTAAGGTTTAACGGACATTGTGATAGAAGTCCTAGTTTCTGCGGAATCCGAACAAAATAGCGGTATCCCAAAGTGCATAGTACTTTGCTATCGGTGAAGCGGTAAATTCATAGATTATTAGTTTTTAAAGACAGGTATTTGCTTATTTATCCAATATTTATTTTTTTAGATTTGTAATTTTAGTAAAAGATATCGAGAAATACAAATTTGCAGGCTATTTGTTAAATAAATCAATCATTTTCTTGTGAATGGGAAATAGATGGAGAAATTTCAAGCAAAAATCAGTATCAAAAAGAGGTTCCATAACAGGGCCGGTTAATACTTGTCACCATAAAGTGCGTGAAAATTTTTTCTGTTTTTTATCCTGCCACAAGCTATCTATCCGAAACGGATAGATAGCTTGCCTAACAGGAGATCAGTGGGTTTTAGTAGCTTTTCAGGCGTGCATCACCAGGAGGGGCGTGTCGGTGTGGAAGAGCATTTTCCGGGCGATGCTGGGGTTGAACATGCGGGCCAGGATGTTGCGGCGGTAGGTGCTCAGGGCAATGAGATCGATGTGTTCGTCGCGGACGAATTTTTCGATGGCCAGCAGTAAATCGCCGTCGGCCAGAACGGTATAGGAAATGTCGGCTTCGGGGTATTGTTTTTTGAAATATTCGCGTACACCGGTCAGCCGGATTTCATTCCATTCGTTTTTGCTGGTCGAGATATTGAAAAGATGGATATGGAAATGATAATCCTTAATCAACTCCATAAACTCGTCGAAGGCTACCAAATCGCGCTGGTTGAAAGAGGTGGCGAAAGCGATATGTTTTGCTTCACCCAAGTCGTTGAAGGGCACGTTTTCCGGGATAGCCAGGACGGGAACTTTATTCACTTCGATCACCTCCCCCGTTACGCTCCCGATCAGATCCATATCTTTCTGGCTCTTGCCGCGGGTACCCATGATAATGAGCGTAGGATGGTATTCTTTGCTGTACGCCAGAATTTCTTCTTCCGGCAATCCTTCCCGCAACACATAGTCATAAGGCACCTTTGGCAATGCGCCGGCCTCTATTTTCCGGTCGATGAGGGTGCAGATATTTTCCATATCGATCCGTACCCGTTTAAGCACATTTTGAACCGATTCCTCCTCATCGACCTGGTAGGCCAGCGTGTCCCCCATCGGCACGGCAGAAGGAAAATAAGGGCTGAAATAAGCGTGCATAATCATCACCTTGGCGCCGACCCTATGGGCGTAGTTGATGCCGATTTCGCAGGCTTTAATCGAATAATCCGAGAAATCGACCGGGATCAATACTTTCTTTTCCCGTTTGAGATCGGGTTCGGCGTCGGCCGGTTCTTCCAGCCATTTGCTATCTTCGATGATGCGCAGGGCGCGCGGCAGGTCGCTTTCCTTGATGCGCACCCGTACGCCGGCCGATACGACGGGCTGAATCTGGTTTACATTATGTATATAGACTTCAATACCTTCGGTTTCCAACATCGTTTTGAGAATTTGCGCCTTCTCGAACGTGTGAATGGCTAATGTAACTAATTTATCTTCCATGTGCGTTTGTTTTTAAGATTAAACAATCGGTATATCTAAAGGTTCGAAACAAAAAATCCCAAAGCACGGCTGTGTTCAACAGCGCCTTGGGATTCTTATTTGCCGTCAGATTTCTTTAGACTTGAGGTGCTTCGGACACTTGACGGCTTTCTGCCTGTATCTGTAAAGCACGCTCTAAAATAGTGGTATCATCCAAAACAACTAACCCGCCGTCGGGACCTGGCTCCAGATGTATACCGCAACTTTTGCCATCTTTGAAATTATGTCCGCCGAAATAATTCCGTACTGTTTCGACCGATATGCCCAGTTCATCCGCGATACGATGTGTGCTACCGTCGGGCAAACTGTCTTTCAGTCTGCGCAATTCGTTAAATGTGATCGTCTTCGTCATGGCTTCCTTATTTTGAAGGTTACTAATTTTGTAAAATGATGCCACTAACTTAGCAATTATCCGCCAGCAAGGCAAATTATTTCCGGGAAATAAACCCTGGCCTGCATATGCTTTATGACATAAAAATAAAAATGCGTTCAGCGTAACAAATGAACAAGAGGGGCATTCAAAAGAAGTAGGATCAGCACGGTAAAGGCCAGTGCATATACGATGAGGCGTTTTTGCTTGTCGCTATAAAGCTTGTCGGGAGGTAACAAACGCGCTCCGGGCACAAGCTGCACCCTGGCCCATTTATAAAGAAAATAGACCAAAACTCCGAACAGGGTTCCTACCAAAGCGCCCGGCACAATATCGGAAATAAAATGTACGCCAAGGTAAACGCGGGAATAAGCAGTAAGAACAGCCCAGCCGAAAAGAACCCAGCCGAACAAACGGTTGCGCATCAAAAGCGCCATGAAAGTGACGAACCCGAATGCGTTCGCCGCATGGCTCGACATGAAACCGTAAAGACCGCCGCGATAATCGAAAACAGTTTTTACTTGATCCATAAAATCCGGATGGTGCGTAGGACGGAACCGGGTAAAAATGGGTTTGCAGAGATGGGAGGCAAACTGGTCGCAGAGAGTAATAATCAAAGTTATGGCTAAAAGAATCAACAGCGATTCGCGCCAGTTCTTTTTATAGATCAATACCCAGAGGATAAAAGCGGCTAACGGCAGCCACACCGCTTTTCCCGAAAAGAGCCACATAAAGCGATCGAGATAGGCGGAGTCGCTGCCGTTGAACAGAAAGAACGTGTCACGTTCGTAAACCAATATTTTTTCAAGCATGCGTATCAGATTATTTCAATGTCTTTGCTCGGCATCCAGCCCACATTGCCATCTTCAAGGGCAATTTCGCTCCATTCGCCCAGCGTACTTTTCACTAGCACTTTGGTTCCCTCGTGCAAGATGAACAGATCGGTTCCGCTGGCATCCGGCGAACTTTTCACCGTGACCGTGGGAGCAAATACAATGGCATGCGTCCGTTCGATCCATTCATCTTTCTGGTGTTTGGCAAAAATATTGGCAAAGATCACCAGCAGTAG
>DBFJSK010000231.1:0-2527 GCA_048403675.1 Tannerellaceae bacterium
TCGCTGGTTCGAATCCAGTCATCCCGACGGATTGAAAAGGAAAGAGGTTAGATTCGAAGGTCTAACCTCTTTTATTTTGTAGGGGTGGAATGAATTGCCTATGAGCATGGGGAAATCTCGGGGATCATACCGAAAAGCGGATCAAACCGAAAACCTGAAGGCTTACAAACAAATCCTCCTCTTCCTGTCTCAAAGAACGTGTCGGTGATAAGCTACCCTGAATTTTTTACTTTATGCAGGAAAGTCGAAGGGGATAGCCCCCTCCCTTTAGCCGTACACAGCGAGAAAATTCTCCACTTTGAACGATCGGAATCCGTTCGCTTCCACATCGAAATAGCAGAAGGTCTTGTAATTTTCCGTACCGGTTCCTTTCAGAAGGCGTTGAATGCCTCGGAGGGTGCCTTTGGCTTTGCGTCGCTTACCATCGACCTTCTCATAGGCAAATGCTACCGTCTCGTTCTCCATTCGCTTAGAAAGCCGGTAAATAGCCCACGATTGGGTTAAGCATACAGCAAACGGTTTGCCGGTGCTTTTCCTCATTTCATAGGCTTGTTTAAACACTTTGACTCTGAAATTGTCCATAACTTGCTTTGTTTTTATAGATAATACCTCCCCTTTGCCTATGTTCCCCGTTTGCTTTGCCTTTTTGAAAGGCTTTTCCTATGGCTCTCTTCCTTCACCACCTCCCGCTACCGGTCGTATTCGGGGCCGGAAAGAGCAAAGTAGCCGCCTGTAGGACGGTTAGCACCGGAATCAATCTACTTTTTTCTTTCGGAAAAATAGGGTGGAAGAGAGCTGCAAACAAACGTGCGGCGCAGAGCGATCAATGAAGTAAATATACCACATTAAACGCTAATATGCAAGCAGATAACGCTAAAATGCGGCGGTATTAACGTTGTTTAGTAAGGAAGCTTTCCGCCCTCCCAGACCCTTCTAGTTTACTCTTCTACCCTGCTTTTTCTCTAATCGAACGGATTCGTACTGCTATTCGGATTCGGCTTGCCATAATCATGCAAACTATCCCGATGCGCCACCCAAGCCCGATGCTCGGCAATCGAGCGCGACAAGGCAGCCACCTTTTCCCGGTTCTCCGGTTGCAAGGCGATGTTTACCTTTTCCAGCGAATCCTGCTGCAAATCATAAAGCATACATGCCTTGCCACGCGTACTATCGGCCGGCGTCCACTCCGTATACACATACCGGTCGGTCACCACCGATTCCCCGTTATTCAGCCGGCTGAATACAGCTTCGTGCGTCGCTCCGGCCGGATTTTCCAGCAACGGAAGCATCGATTTTCCTTGTACGTGCGAAGGAATCTCCAACCCGGCCAATTGGCAAAGCGTAGGATAAATATCCACACTCTCCGTTAGCGCCGCCGAACGCTTTCCGCCGGGTATGCCTGGAGCCGAAATCATAAACGGCACCCGCAACGCTTCATGAAAATGGCTCAGCTTGCTCCATCCCTCATGATCGCCCAGCAAGTAACCATTATCTCCCCACAACACTACGATGGTCTGTTCGCGCAACCCTAACCGGTCGATGGCAGCCATCAATTTCCCGATCAACGCATCTGTGTAACTCACCCCGGCAGAATACCCGCGACGTATCCGAAGCGCTAAACTATCCGGCATTTCTTCATAATGGGGAATCCCCGACAACGTCATATACAATTCTTGCGTAGCCTGCCGGGCTTCCGCCGGCGCGGTGGGTGGAAACAGCGGATTATCCGTCAAACCAACCTCTTCGTACAGATCCCAATATTTTTTCGGAGCGATAAACGGCGCGTGCGGCCGGTAATACCCGATCGCCAGGAAAAAAGGCTGTCCCGACGCTTTCGCTTTCTCCAGTTCCGCAATGGCGCGAAGCGTATTTTGCCCGTCCGGATACGCCTCGTCGGGCACATCCACACATTCGAAGGCCGGCCCTTGGGGCGCCTGGAAATCGCGAGGTAAAGCGGCCAGGTTATCAAAATCGACCGACGCTATATTCTTGGCCGCTATTTCCAAATCTTCTTTCTGCCGTTGCCGGTTAGCCGGCGTCTGGTATCCGAAATAATCCCGTTTTTCATCCAGCACGTCCCAAGCGGAGGCGAAATCATCCCCGTGATGAAAAACTTTGCCCAGCGAAAGGGTACGATACCCCTGGTTTTTAAAATGCTGCGGCATCACCAGCACATCCGGCACCTGGTCTTCCGCCCGGGCGAAATTAGTGAACCGCGTAGGCGTAGGATATAATCCCGTCCACATACTGGCCCGCGAAGGCCCGCTGAACGGAACCGAACAATAATGACGATCGAATAAAACGCTCTGGCCGGCTATCCGGTCGATATGAGGCGTAATCATATCGCTGGCGCCATAACAATGCAGTGCCGTACGCAGGTCGTCGATAGCGATAAAAAGTACGTTTTTCACGGGCGGATTTTCTTTTGCTTTGCAGCCGGTAAAGGATAGAAGCATGCATCCGGAGGCAGCTATCCAAGGCGAGAAGGATGTTTTCATACTGAATAGTTTGTTTTCCTTCCAAAAAT
>DBFJSK010000232.1:0-12912 GCA_048403675.1 Tannerellaceae bacterium
GTTGGTCATAATGGGCGTCCCTTGCGGCGCATGAGGGCGTGTGCATACCCATACCTGGAGCGTGAAAGAGGCGTTTGCACCGAAAGAAGGGGTGCTGGCTTTCGCCAGGGTGAGGGGAATGCGGAAAGCGACTTGATCGGTCAGGTCGAGGGCCATGCCTGCCAGTCCGCGGCTATAGGTGGGCGTGTTAACCAGGAAGTAGGAAGGAGAGGTGCGGGCGGCCTCGGCGGCGGTTTGCCACATGGCTTCATCGAGCCGGTCGAACGATTGGTAATAAACCGGCGCTTGCTTTTGGGCGCAAAGGGCGCCGAGGCTGAGCATCCAGCCCAGGAAAAAGGTAAAGAGGCGTGTCTGTTTCATCATAGGGTAGTTCTTTATCGTAGTTTTTTAAATACAAAAAAGTAAGGGTGTGTGCAAATCCACGCAAGGAATTGGTTTTACGCGCAGACTTGCCAATGGGCAGGGCATTTTTTCGCCTTTTCTTCCCTTTCCGATGGCGAGCTATAAGGGGGGACAACTAAGAGAAGTCAACAAAAAAATGACCTGAAGTGTATTATCCTCAGGTCATTTTTAATTTGACGACCGTTTGCGGCGACGGTTTTCTTATCGTGCCCGGCCGGGTAATTACTTATTGTACTTGCTCCAATCCACATTGTGCATGTCGCCGCTGGCGGCCAGCTCCTGGTGGAAAGCGAAACAGCATTTCAAATTCTGCGGCGTATGGCCCTTGATGCTCATCTCCAGATATTCTTCCAACAGCGGACGGTAGTCGGGATGTACGCAGTTGTCGATAATGCAGCGGGCACGTTCGATGGGCGATTTGCCGCGCAAGTCGGCTACACCGTATTCGGTGATGATGATCTTAACCGAGTGTTCGCTATGATCGAGGTGAGATACCATCGGTACGAAGGCGCTGATTTTACCTTCTTTTGCCGTCGAGGGCGTGGTGAAGATCGACAGCATAGCCGAACGGGTAAAATCGCCCGAGCCGCCAATGCCGTTCATCATCCGGGTACCCGATACATGGGTCGAGTTGATGTTGCCGAAAATGTCGGCTTCCAGGGCCGTATTGATGGCGATCAGGCCCAGACGACGGGCTACTTCCGGATTGTTGGAGATTTCTTGCGGACGAAGCAGCAGCTTGTCTTTGAAGAAGTCGAGGTTATCATAGATGTCGCGAATCACTTCGTTGCTGACCGAAAGCGAGCAACCGCTGGCGAACTTCACGCGGCCTTGCTTCATCAAATCGATAACGGCGTCCTGAATAACCTCCGTATAGACATTGAAAGCCGGGATTTCTTCGTTTTCTCCCATGCAGCCCAATACGGCATTGGCTACGTTGCCTACGCCGCTCTGCAACGGTACGAATTCCTTCGGCAAACGGCCGGCGCGGATTTCGCTCACCAGGAAATCGGCCACGTTCTTACCGATGGCCAACGTTACGTCGTCCAGCGGGGCGAAAGGCTTGCCTTCGTTCGGCTCGTCGGTTTCCACTACGCCTACGATCTTGGACGGATCGACTTTTACGTAGGGCAACCCGATGCGGTCGGACGGTGTATAAACCGGAATTTCCCGGCGATAAGGGGGATCGGCCGGTTCGTAAATATCGTGCATCCCGCGGATTTCTTTCGGATGCCGTTTGTTCAGTTCGACAATGATGCGGTCGGCCATTCGGCAGATTGTCGGCAGGATGCCTACGCCGCTGGTCGGTACGATTTCGCCGTCTTCCGTTACATCGGCGGCTTCTACGATGGCTACATCGATTTTACCCAGGAAGCCGTAACGCAAATCTTGCGCCAGTTCCGACAAGTGCATGTCGAAATACTGCGCTTCGCGGGAATTCAGAAGGGCGCGCAAGTCTTTGTTCGATTGGTAAGGAGTACGGAATTTGATCGCTTTGGCGCGGGCCAGCTCGCCGTCGAGCTTGTCGCCTGTGGAGGCGCCGGTAAACATACCGATCTGGAAAGGATTGCCTTTGGCATGTTCTTCGGCTGCTTTGCGTGCGATAGCCCCCGGTACTACTTTCGGGCAACCGGCAGGCGTAAAGCCGCTAAAGCCTACATTGTCATTGTGGTGTACGAATGACGCAGCTTCTTCAGCTGTAATAAATTTTAAAGCCATGCTATTCTATATTTATTTTTAAGGTAAATAATCGCTGTTTCTATATCGTCGCAAAATTACATAAAAAATAGGATAAACCTATCGTTATCACAGGTTAGTATTTGCGATTCAGGATTTCGGAGATGATAATGGCCCGTTTCAGTTCGTCTCTGTCGCTGAACGAGATGTCGGGGCCGTTCCCGGTTTCTTCCCCGCCGAGCAGGCCGCGGGTGGGGGATAGGGTAGTTTGGGGGGAAGAAATGGCATTTTCCGCCGTTAAAAAGGGGGGGGGAGGGGGAGTGGATCTTCTTCCCGTTTTCTTTTCCGGAGTGGAAAAAAGAGGCTCAGGCGCAGCAGTCATCTCTTCTACAAGCTCCCGGAAGCTTTTCGATGCTTGGGGTTCCGGTTCGTATACCGGTTCGTATACCGGCTCGTTGTCGGATGGTTCGGGAAAGGTGTTCGCACGTTTTTTCTTCTTTCCCGAATTGAATAAACCGCTTACTCCGGCAATCACCAGCAAAACAATATACAGCCAATCGCCTATGTTATCCATAACTTTGATTATTTTTGCACTCCAAATATAGGAATAAATATCGGGAAATGAAACAACGGAAGTCTATAAAAGTAAATAAGGGTAACTTCACAGCCACCCTTATTCGATTTAACCAAAACCTTAACTATGAAAAAATTTACGTTTTTCGAATGCAAATATAAAATTGTTTTTTGAATTGTACAAATGATTTACCCGATATTTCGGGCGAATTTCGATATTTAAACTTTATTAATAATTAAGAAATGGAAAATCAGGAAAAGAGCGTCGACTTAAAATCGACCGCCTTGCCGCAGGAAAAGAAATTGTTTATCGAAACGTATGGTTGTCAGATGAATGTGGCCGACAGTGAAGTGGTAGCTTCCATCATGCAAATGGACGGATATGTTGTAACCGACCGGATCGAAGAGGCCGACGCCATCTTTGTAAATACCTGTTCGGTGCGGGAGAATGCCGAACAAAAAATTTACGGTCGTCTGCAATATTTCCAGTCGCTCAAACGGAAAAATAAATCCTTGATTGTAGGGGTGCTGGGGTGTATGGCCGAACGCGTGAAAGAAGAATTGATTAATGTACACCACGCCGACTTGGTGGTAGGCCCCGATTCGTACATGGATTTACCCAACCTGATCGGTGCTGTAGAGCACGGTCAGAAAGCAATCAATGTACAACTTTCCACCAAGGAAACCTATAAAGACGTCATTCCCTTGAAATTGGGGGGCGTACACATTTCCGGTTTCGTCTCCATCATGCGCGGATGCAATAATTTTTGTACCTATTGTATCGTACCCTATACACGTGGACGCGAACGGAGCCGCGACGTAGACAGTATCCTGGCCGAAGTACGCGACCTGAGTGAAAAAGGATTTAAGGAAGTAACCCTGCTCGGCCAGAACGTCAACTCTTATCGCTTTGAAAAAGGAGGAGAAACAATCGATTTTCCCCGCTTGCTGGAACGAGTGGCCCGGGAGGTGCCCGCCATGCGCGTGCGTTTCGTGACTTCTCATCCCAAAGATATGAGCGACGATACGCTGCACGTTATTGCGGCTTACCCGAACATTTGTAAGTATATTCACCTGCCGGCCCAGTCGGGCAGTAACCGCATTCTTAAAGTGATGAATCGGAAGTACACCCGCGAATGGTACCTGGAGCGGATCGCCGCTATCCGCCGGATCATTCCCGATTGCGCTATCTCGACCGATTTGTTTTGCGGCTTCCATTCTGAAACGGAAGAAGATTACGAGCTGACGCTTTCCCTTATGCGGGAAGTTGGCTACGACAGCGCTTTCCTTTTCAAATATTCCGAGCGCCCGGGCACCTATGCTGCCGAACACCTGGCCGACGACGTTCCCGAAGAGGTGAAAATACGCCGCTTGCAAGGGCTTATCGATTTGCAGAATAAACTTTCCGAAGCCAGCAATCTGCGCGACATAGGAAAAACGTTCGAGGTCTTGATAGAAGGTTTCTCCAAACGCTCGCGCGAGCAATTGTTCGGTCGTACCAGCCAAAATAAAGTGGTGATTTTCGATAAGCGAAATTACCGCGTGGGACAACGGGTACAAGTGCGTGTGGTACGGGCTACCTCTGCGACGCTTTTCGGCGAACCGGTGGAGTGAAGCGAACCGGCCGGCAGGTACGAAACAAACCGACGCTTAAAAAGCAAACCTCTGCCGGGCTTGGTTAAATAATCCAAATTCAAAGCGTATATCATAAAATATTCGTTCTTTTGCAGAAAAATTGGGAGGTGTGTGCTCTGTCCGCATCTCCCCAATTTATTTAACAATCATAAGGTGAAGTCTGATGGCTGAAAATAAAAAGGTTCGTACTGTTTCGTTCTTCCACTCCCGCCTTACCTCTGTAATCAGTATCGCATTGGTCCTTTTTCTACTGGGGCTGATTCTGCTGTTGGGCATGTTGGGAAACAAACTCTCCGTCTACGTCAAGGAAAATATCACTTTTTCGATTCTGCTGAAAGACAACCAGAAAGAATCCGACATCAAACAGATGCAAAAGAAACTTTCTGCGCTCCCTTTCATCAAATCCACCGAATATATTTCCAAAGAACAAGCCGCCAAAGAGTTGGAAGAAGAACTCGGTGAAAACCCCGAAACTTTCCTCGGCTTCAACCCCTTGCAAGCCTCCATCGAGATCAAGCTGCATTCCGAATACGCCAATCCCGACAGCTTGCAACGCATCGAAAAGAAACTCAAAGCCTATACTTCCGTCAGCGAACTGCTGTATCGCAAAGACATGATGGAGATGGTACACAGTAATATGCAACGGGTCACCCTTATTTTGTTGGCCCTGGCCGTGATGCTGACCGCCATCTCGTTCGTCCTGATCGGAAATACGATCCGGCTGCTCATCTACTCCAAACGTTTCCTTATCCATACGATGAAACTGGTCGGCGCCACGCCCGGATTTATCCGGCGCCCCTTTATCCGCTACAATATCGTGAGCGGTCTGATCGCCTCGCTGCTGGCCATCGGCATGCTGACCGGCGCTTTATACTACCTGCAAACCGAATTGCAAGGATTCATCCGTATCCTGGATATTCAAACCCTTGTGCTGGTATACGCTTCGGTGCTCATCCTGGGTGTAACCCTCTCGATCGTAGCCACCATCTTTGCGGTAAACAAATATCTCCGGATGAAAGGCGACAGATTATATTACATCTAAAAATGAAATAGTAACCAATCAATAAAACAATAGAAAAATGGCGAAAAGAGATTTTGCTTTCGGAAAAGAAAATTTCATACTCATTGCCGTGGCGGTGGCATGCATCGCTATTGGTTTCATGCTGATGAGCGGGGGCGGTTCCACCGACGGAGTAAGTTTTAATCCTGAGATATTCAGTAGCCGCCGCATCGTCGTCGCTCCCCTGGTTACGATGATCGGGTTTATCCTGATGATTGTCGGCATTCTGAAAAACAGCAAAGGAAAGGAAATCGCGGAATGAGCTGGCTCGACGCATTAATTCTGGGCATCGTACAGGGATTAACCGAATTCCTGCCCGTCAGCAGCAGCGGCCATCTCTCGATAGGCAGCGCGCTGTTGGGCATGAGCGGCGAAGAAAACCTGACCTTCGCCGTGGCGGTACATGCCGCTACTGTGCTCAGTACGATCGTTGTGCTGTGGAAAGAGGTGTCGATGCTGTTTAAAGGACTGTTCAGCTTCCGCTGGAATAACGAAACGCAGATGGTCGCCAAAATTCTGCTTTCCATGATTCCGGTCGGCATTGTGGGGCTTTTCTTCAAAGATCAGGTGGAAGAAATCTTCGGCAGCGGGCTGCTCATTGTAGGCTGTATGCTGCTCGTAACGGCCGCCTTGCTCGCTTTTTCGTATTACGCCCGGCCCCGTCCGAAAGAAAAGATCTCCTTCACCGACGCTTTCATTATCGGAATTGCGCAGGCGCTGGCCGTTTTACCCGGACTGTCGCGGTCGGGATCGACCATTGCCACCGGTATTTTGCTGGGCGATAAAAAAGAGCAGGTCGCTAAATTTTCTTTCCTGATGGTAATTATCCCCATTCTGGGCGAAGCCTTTCTCGACTTGTTGAAAGGCGATTTTTCGCACGGCGAATCGGGTATTTCCGCCACAGCCCTCGTCACCGGCTTTTTGGCCGCCTTTATTTCCGGCAGCTTGGCTTGCCGCTGGATGATTAACATCGTAAAAAACGGTAAATTGATTTATTTTGCATATTACTGCGTGGCCGCGGGCCTGTTTGCAATCGGATATGCGTTGAAATAGGAAGAATGGATTTTATAGCAGGAGAGATACTCTACTTTAACAAACCTCTTGGTTGGACATCGTTTGATTTAGTGAATAAATTCCGGTACAAGCTATCCCGGAAGCTACACGTGAAAAAAATAAAAGTAGGACATGCTGGTACGCTCGACCCGTTGGCTACGGGCGTGATGATCGTGTGTACGGGAAAAGCCACCAAACGAATCGACGAATTCCAGTACCAGACCAAAGAATATGTGGCTACCCTGCGCCTGGGCGCCACCACCCCCTCTTTCGATCTGGAAAAGGAGATCGACGCCGTATACCCTACCGAACATATCACCCGGCAGGGTGTGGAAGAGGTGCTCCGGTCGTTTGTGGGAACGATCCAGCAAGTGCCCCCTGTTTTTTCTGCTTGTAAAGTAGGCGGCAAACGAGCCTACGAACTGGCACGCAAGGGGAGTGAAGTTGAACTTAAATCCAAAACATTGGTTATAGATGAATTAGAGTTGCTGGAATGCGAGTTGCCGGTCATTAAGATCCGTGTAGTCTGTAGCAAAGGTACTTACATCCGTGCGTTGGCTCGCGACATCGGGGTCGCACTCCAGTCGGGGGCACACCTGATCCAATTGGAGCGCACACGCATTGGCTGCGTTACTTTAGCTATGTGTATGTCTGCAGAAGAAATCGACGATTTCCTGGAGAAGAATGTGATAGAAATAAAAGAAAAATAAACAGCAGTAGCCTTATGAAGCTTTCGAAATTCAAATTTAACTTGCCATCGGAATTAATCGCCCTCAAACCGGCTAAAAACCGCGACGAATCGCGGCTGATGGTAGTGAACCGGAAGACCGGGGAAATCGAACATCGGGTATTTAAAGACATTCTCGATTATTACGGAGAAAAAGACGTTTTCATTTTCAACAACACCAAAGTATTTCCGGCTCGCCTGTACGGCAATAAGGAAAAAACCGGCGCCCGCATCGAAGTCTTCTTGCTTCGCGAACTCAACGAAGATCTGCGTTTGTGGGACGTGCTGGTCGATCCGGCCCGGAAAATCCGCATCGGCAACAAATTATATTTCGGCGAAGACGACTCGATGGTAGCCGAAGTGATCGATAATACCACTTCGCGCGGCCGTACGCTCCGCTTTTTGTACGACGGCAACCACGACGAATTTAAAAAAGCCCTCTACGCTTTGGGCGAGACGCCGCTGCCTAAATACATCGACCGCGCGGTAGAGACCGACGACGAAACGCGCTACCAAAACATTTTCGCCTCCGAAGAAGGAGCCGTCGTAGCTCCGGCCGCCGGCTTGCATTTCAGCCGCGAGCTGATGAAACGGTTGGAGATTAAGGACTGTCGTTTCGCTTTCCTCACGCTCCATTCCGGGCTTGGCAATTTCCGCGAGATCGATGTGGAAGACCTGACCAAACATAAGATGGATTCCGAACAGATGGTGGTAAACGCCGACGTGGTGCGTACGGTGAACACGGGTAAGGACGAAGGACGCCAGATCTGTGCGGTCGGTACCTCTGTGATGCGCGCCATCGAAACGGCGGTCAGCACCGACGGACACTTGAAAGAATATGAAGGCTGGACGAATAAATTCATCTTCCCGCCTTACGACTTCAGCGTAGCTACCAGTATGGTGACGAATTTCCATATGCCCCTTTCCACCTTGCTGATGATGACTGCCTCTTTCGGGGGTTATGATTTGGTGATGGATGCGTACGACGTAGCGCTAAAGGAAAAGTATCGTTTCGGCGCTTACGGCGATGCAATGTTGATTCTTTAAAGATGGATGCTTCCTAAAAAGAAAAATTGATGGCCAAAGCTTTCCTAAGTTTAGGTACCAATAGGGGAAATAAACGCGGCAACCTGATTACGGCCGCCGCCTTATTAGCAGAAAGGACGGGGGATATTCTCGCCCTTTCTGCTATGTATGAAACTGAGCCGTGGGGCTTTACTTCGCCCCATTCCTTTCTGAATGCCGCGTTGGTACTCGAAACCCGCCTTACACCGCTGGAATTGCTGGATGCCACCCGTTTGATCGAAATTGAAATGGGACGCATCGAGAAAAGCGAAGCCGGGAACTACCAAGACCGGATTATCGATATTGATTTGTTGTTGTATGATGAGGTGGTCATGCAAGATGCGCGGCTTACGCTTCCCCATCCGTTGATGCACAAGCGTTCGTTCGTATTGGAACCGCTGGCGGAAATCGCGCCCGACGCTGTGCATCCTTTGCTGCATCAGACCATCCGCCAATTAGTTGAAAAATTATGAATAAAGAGATTAGAAAAGCCCAGACAGAGGGCATCGTATTCAAAAAAGCCAAGGAGCAACCTTCGGGCGAGAAGAAAATCAAATTTTCCGATTTCCTTAAAGGAACGCATGGCTCCGATTCGGCCAAGAAAAAAGCGGAATATAAGTATAAAAAAGCGGTCCGGAATCAACGGAAGAAAAAATAAGCGGATTTCTTTTTGCCGGTTTTAGGATAAATCCCTACCTTTGTCCCCCGAAGAATTGACGTGGATAGATTTGTATGCTTGCAACCACGGGAAAAAATGCTAAAAACAATCACTTTTCTCTGACGAAGCACCCGCTCTCACAAAGGGCTTTCATACCTTCCCTCTCCGGTCAATTCTAACCCATACATTTAATTAATTAGTGAAAAATGAGTTATTTATTCACCTCCGAATCGGTGTCGGAAGGACACCCCGATAAAGTAGCCGATCAAATATCGGATGCTTTGCTGGATGAGTTTCTGGCTTACGACCGGAACTCGAAAGTAGCTTGCGAAACCCTTGTTACGACCGGACAGGTCGTCTTGGCTGGAGAAGTGAAATCAAAAGCCTATGTAGACGTGCAGGAAGTAGCGCGCGGCGTGATTGAAAAAATCGGCTATACGAAGAGCGAATACCAGTTCGAAGCCAAATCGTGCGGCGTGTTTTCCTCGATCCATGAACAGAGCGGCGACATCAACCGCGGCGTCGAACGGGAAGACCCTTACAACCAGGGCGCCGGCGACCAGGGAATGATGTTCGGCTACGCCACCAACGAGACTGACAACTACATGCCGTTGGCCCTCGATCTCTCGCACAGCTTGTTGCTGGAACTGGCCGCCATCCGCAAACGCGAGCCGGAAAAAATGCCCTATCTTCGTCCGGATGCGAAAAGCCAGGTGACGATCGAATACGATGACAACGGCCAACCGTTGCGTATCGATACGATCGTGGTATCCACCCAGCACGACGAATTTATCGACCCTAAAGGAATCAGCCAGGCTGAAGCCGACATCGCCATGCAGAAAAAAATTGCCGCTGATGTAAAGAATATCCTTATTCCGCGGGTAAAAGCTCAATATCCGGCGCATGTACAAGCCTTGTTCAACGACGACATTATCTACCATGTGAATCCGACTGGCAAATTCGTGATCGGCGGCCCGCACGGGGATACCGGGTTGACCGGACGTAAGATTATCGTCGATACTTACGGGGGTAAAGGAGCGCACGGGGGGGGCGCTTTCTCCGGCAAGGATCCTTCGAAAGTAGACCGCTCGGCTGCGTATGCTGCCCGCCATATCGCCAAGAACCTGGTTGCCGCCGGGGTAGCTGACGAAATGTTGGTGCAGGTATCCTATGCCATCGGCGTGGCGCGTCCGATGAATATTTTCGTCAATACCTTCGGGCGGGCGAAAGTGCCTTTCAACGATGGGGAAATCGCAGCTAAGATCTGGGATTTGTTCGATATGCGTCCCAAGGCAATTGAAGAACGGTTGAAACTGCGCAACCCGATTTACCAAGAAACGGCTTCTTATGGTCATATGGGTCGCAAGCCCGAAACGGTGACGAAGACCTTTAACTCGCGTTACCTTCCCCAACCGGTCGTATGCGAAGTAGAACTGTTCACCTGGGAGAAGCTGGATTATGTGGACAAAGTGAAAGAAGCGTTCGGCATTTAACTGCCAGATCGATTTTTACCGGTATACAAGAGAGGGTGCGCTTCTGATCAGAAGAGGAGGGAGCCCCTGGAAAGAGATACGGGTAGTTTACCTATCCCTTTATTTAAGTTTTCTCCCGATTGCGGAGAGAAGGCTCAAATAAGGGGATTTTTTTATTGAAAAATCTCCTCAGTTAAGTAATAAAGGGTGAATTGAGGCGATTGGATAGATCGACAAGGGATGTCGGGAAATGTCGGGTTGATGATGCAGCCAACTGAAACCGTCGAAAAGTCAACCGGAACCTCTGTTGCATTGCCCGATCGTAACCGTTTTCGGGTTCTTTTGCGCAGATTGGCTGCAATTTGCCTATTGACAAATAACTCCTTCATCGTTTCCCTAAAAAAACAGGAGTTAAGGGAAGTACATGCCGTGTTTTGTTTTCCAAGAAACAGAAATTGTGATTGTAATTTATGGAATAATAGACTTTTGAAAAGGAAGAGTATAACAATGGGTAACGATGTGGAAATGAGCGAACTCCTTTAGTCTGCTTGGTTTTTCCATTGGTACAAATAATCTATGTTACAAAGCTGACTGTAATAATTGAATTGCCAAATTTTAAACCAAAGAATTCTTTTTATCACTAGAGATGATTATTTAAATATAAATATAATATTTTTAGTTCTGTAAGCTAAACAATGGGACGCCAGGCAGTTTATAGTAGAAGAGTAAAAACCAATAAAAGCAAATTGAAAGGAAAGAAGGCTATTTAGGGTAACTTTTTGCCTAATATATAGCGTAAATTTGCACTCGACACTAGAAAGTTTGTGAAAATCAATATGGAAACAAAATATTGCCAAACTTGTGGAATCCCTTTGGATATGGATTATACCAATCTTAGGGTAGACCAAGATGAAGAATATTGTGATTACTGCCTGAAAAATGGAGTTAAGCTATATGACTTTTCAATGGATTATCTCATCTACCTTTGGGGGCTTTTTCCCGAAGAATATTATAAAGAGGTCGGAATCAAGCATTCTTCATCGGAATTGAGGGACATTATGTCCAAACGATTACCTGAAATCAAAAGGTGGAAGCAAAAGATTAATACCGCTCATATTCAATACGAATTAGTCATAAGAGTGCAGGGGTATATCAACCGCCATTTGTTCGATGAGCTTGATTCCGAAAAGCTATCCCAAGTTGTAGGTATGTCCAAATATCATTTCCGCCGTCTTTTTAAAGTGGTTTGTGGTGATAGTCTTGGAAATTATATCAAACGATTAAGGTTGGAGTACATTGCATTTAAGTTAATATCAACAGATATAAGTGTTTCTGAACTTCTCGGTCAAATCAATTATCAGAATAAGCATACGCTTTCAAGAGCATTCAAGAGTTATTTCAATTGTACTATATCTGAATTTCGCAAGAAACATTCCAATGTCTGCTCTGAAGGAAAGAACCCCATACGGGTTGAGCTGAGTATCAAAAAAGTACCCGCTATGCACGTTGCATATTTGAAATTGGAAAAAATGAATGATGTCAGTTATAGTTTTTCGCTCTTATGGAAACAGTTAGTACAATTTTGTGAAAGTAATGGATTATTATCACACGGATGTAAATACATAAGTTTGACCCTTGATTATCCCTATATAACCTCAGAAGAGCATAGCCGCTTTATGATTGGAGTAACCTTACCACACTCATTTAAGGCTCCTAAAGGTTTTGGCTTTTATGAAATCCCTTCGGGAGAATATGCAATCTTTCGTTTCAAAGGATTATACCATGAGTTAAATAGGGCGTATCGCCATATCTATCTTGACTGGTTGCCGACAAGTGATTATACTTTGCGAGAGCCATTCACCTTTGAAACCTATATCAACACGCCTGAAAAAACTCCGGTTTCGGAGTTAATAACCGATATTTATATCCCTGTAACAAAGAAAGAAGAAAAAAGAAAGAAGAAATGAATATGAAATACATAATCAGAGAGACAACAATCGCAGATTTGGACGCAATTAGGGAAGTCGAGGAACAGGCTTTTGGTTACGACAAGGAAGCCCTGTTAGTGGCCCAA
Organism: Tannerellaceae bacterium; assembly: GCA_048403675.1. GTDB lineage: Bacteria > Bacteroidota > Bacteroidia > Bacteroidales > Tannerellaceae > Parabacteroides. The sequence goes on from DBFJSK010000232.1 coordinate 12,397, forward strand.
TTGCTTAGTGACGAAACGGCAAAACCCTTTGTTTCGTTATTGGCTTTCGACAAAGAAGAGCCTGTCGGGCATATTCTATTCACGCGGGCATATTTCAGAGGTAAAAAAGAGAAGTCGCCTAGGATGCACATTTTAGCACCCTTGGCAGTGAAACCTGCCTATCAGCGACAAGGAATCGGTGGAATGTTGATAAAAGAGGGCTTGCGGTTATTGCAGGCGATGAGGTCGGAGCTTGTGTTTGTATTGGGACACAAAGAGTATTATCCTAAATTCGGATTTACAACCCATGCAGCCTGTTTGGGGTATCTTCCTCCCTATCGGATGCCGGAAGAGAACGAAGTATACTGGATGGTTCAACCCATCGGTCCGCAAGGTTATGGTATCGGTACAGGCACTATTCAATGCTGCGATGAATTGAACCGACCGCAGCATTGGAGAGATGAGGAATCAGACAGATAAATTTATTTACAAATTAAAGAAAGCCGTCGAAGGAAAAGCAATCGTCGGAGTCTTAGG